>CAJBYR010000105.1 GCA_903959855.1 uncultured beta proteobacterium | reverse complement strand
CTCGGGCGTCTCGCCGCGCTGCTGCTGGCCGGATCCGAAGCGGACTGGACGATCAAGAAAGGCGGCGTCTGGTGGTTCACCAACCGCGTGCGCCAGGACGAAACGCAGACGGTGCTACGGGCGGTGCACTGCCCGTAGCCGCGTTGCACCGGCCTACATGCCGGCATCCGGCGCAGATTGAGCTTCACCGATTGCCACACCCATATCCCGAAGCACGTCAACAATGGCATCCACGGCGCGCTGCATCTGCGTGGAGTCGATAGCGCCAATGCAACCGACGCGGAATGTTTCGACGGTTGTGAGCTTCCCGGGATAAAGAATGAAGCCCTTGTCGCGCACTCGACGGTAGAACTCGGGAAACTCGTAGGCCGGATCGACCGGGGCGTGAAAGGTCACGATGATCGGCGCCTGAACCGCATCTTCCAGATAGCTCCGAAACCCCATGCGACGCATTCCTTGAACCAGGGTTGCACAGTTATCGGAATAGCGCGCCAAACGTGCCGGCTGGCCGCCTTCGGCCCGATACTGGTCCAGCGCTGACCGTAACGCAGCGACGACATGGGTCGGCGGCGTATAGCGCCACTGTCCGGTCTTCTGCATGTAGATCCATTGATCATGCAAATCCATGGCCAGGGAATGGCAGTTTCCGTTGGCAGCAGCCAGCGCTCCTCGGCGCACGATCACAAACCCCATGCCGGGCACCCCTTCGAGGCATTTTCCGGATGCCGAGACCAGTGCTTCAAATTGCACGAAATCCGCATCCAGCGGGATAACGCCAAACGAACTCATGGCATCGATAATAAGTCGCCGATCCTGGGCCGCCACCACTGCGGCAATGTCGTGCAGCGGATTCAGCATTCCCGTCCCGGTTTCGCAATGCACTTGCGCGACATGGGTGATTCCGGCATCGGCGATCAGCGCGTGCTCGATCCGACCGGGATCGATCGGCTCATCCTCGCGATGATCGAGTACCACCGCCTCACGTCCCAGATAGCCAAGAATACGGGTGATACGCTGACAATAGGCGCCATTGCTCGGCACCAGAACCTTGCCACCGGGTGGCACCAGGGTGCCCAGCGCCGCCTCGACGGCAAAGGTTCCGCTCCCCTGCAAAGGCACGCAGACGTGGGATTCTGCGGCGTTGGCGATGTTCGCCAGGTCGCGGCAAACCGAGGCTGTCAGCGCATTGAAGGCACTGTCCCATGAGCCCCAGTCGATCAGCATCGCCTCCTTGGTGGCGCGGGAGGTGGTCAGGGGGCCGGGGGTAAGCAGTATCGGTTCGGACATCGTATTGCCCCCGGATCAGGGAATGATGGCCGCGCGCAGCACGCGTTGTGCCGCGGCGTCCGCCATCGCGTCGCCGACGCGGTCCAGCGGATAGCGCCCATCGACCAGTTCATGGAAGGGAAAGCGCGCCCGGTTGGCGACGACGAAGTCGAGTGCTTCGATCAGGTTGCGCGGGTGATAGTTGTGGATGCCGCGCACGGTCAGCATCTTCTTCAGGATCAGGTTGGCGTCGAGCGTCACCATCGCCAGCGGATTCACCACGCCGGCGAGTACGTAGGTGCCACCGGTGCGCAGCAGATCGATGCCTTGCGGGATCGCCTGCGCTACGCCGCAAACCTCGATCGCCACATCCGGGCCCTCGGGTAGGCACAAGGCATGAATCTGGCGTAGCAGCTCGGCCTTCTCCGTACCGGGATCGAGGGACAGATCCACACCGAAGCGCGAGGCGCGCGTGCGTCGCGCGGCATCTGTATCGAGACCGATCACCGCCCGCGCACCGCGCGCCTTGGCGATGGCGGCGCCATACAGTCCGAGCAGGCCAAGGCCCTGGATCACCACGGTCTGCCCGATGCGAATCTGTGCCGCTTCGGTGACCGCGATCATCGTTGCCACGCCACAGTTGAGGGGTGTCGCTTCCGCATCCGTGAGGACATCGGGCAGGCGCAGAATCCAGGAACGCGGCACGATGTAGCAATACTCGCCGAAACCGCCGTGGTGATGCGGTGCGGTGGTCGCCGCCATGTGACCATACTTGTCGACGCCATGCGACTTCTGCGGCAAGTCGAGGACGTCGGTGAAATAGCTGCTGCCTGGAATGAAGTATTCGCTCCAGGTGATGCGATCGCCCAGGTTGAGGCTGTCGCCGCGCATATCCCGGGTTACGCCATCGCCCAGGGCCACGATGTCGCCGATGATCTCGTGGCCGAGCAGACCGGGACAGGGACCGGGACGGTGTCCCTGCCAAGTGTGGATGTCGGAACGGCAGATCGTCGCCATGCGGTTTCTCGCCAGCACTTCGCCGGCTGCAGGTTGGCGCAAGGGGTAGTCGACGAGGCGGAATGGGCCGTTCGGCTGGTCGTAAACGGCTACACGGCCGCTGTCGGGCAGGGTCATGCCACCACCCCGTTGATGGCGTACTCGAAAATCTGGTGACTCTTCAGCCCCTGCGCGGCGCGCTGCTGAAAGTCGGCGCTGGCGGGACGGCTCAGGAGGAATGGCACCCGTGCTTCGGTTGTCGAACCGTGGCTGCGCAGGCGCGCATCGGACAGGTTGGAGAGGTCGTGCTCGGCCGCGGCGGCGCCGATCACGGTACCGATGTCCCCGATGACGGCCACGTCGCCTTCGCGGTCCGGTGGCAGGTCGAAGCGCTGGCAGACTTCAGCCTTGGTCAGCGCCATGGCGATGCCGGGCATATCCTTGATCAGGGCAATGATGGCGGCCGGCGTCGCCTTGCTACCGCGGCACCAGACGCGCACGAAGCCGCCGAGCGCGCCATGATGGCGCACGAAGGCGTCGGTGATCGGGCAAATCACCCGGGTGTCGCCGACACCGAACTCGGCGTCGAGGATATCCTGCAGATAGATCACGTTGGGGGTGCCGTCGGCTTTCGACTTGTCGTTCATGCCATGATCGGCAGTGACGCCGACCACTGCCCCGAGTTCGACCAGGCGGCCGATCTTCTCGTCAATGCGGACATAGAACTCGTTGGCAACAGGGTCGCCGGGGGCGTGCTTGTGCTGGATGTAATCGGTCAGCGAGAGGAACATCAGGTCGGGCTGGTCGCGCTCCAGCAGTTTGATGCCGGCTTCAAGGACGAAGAGCGAGAGATCCATCGAGTACATGTCCGGCTGCGGCATGCCGGCCAATTCGAGCACGTTCTCGATGCCGTTCTCGACCAGCGTGCTGCGGTCGGCGAACTCCGCGGAGAAGCTGATGTTTCCGCGGCTGAGGTCGAGGTCCTTGCCCAACTGCTTCCTGAGCTTGTCCTTGGCGGTGATCGACACCACCTTTGCGCCGGCGTCGGCAAAGGCGGCAAGGATCGTCTTGCTGCGCAGCAGTTCGGGACCGGTCATCACCACCGCTTCGCCTGCCTCGTTTAGGTAATAGTTACCCGAGATGCCATGCACCGAGGGCGGCGCGCCGGTGATCAGCGACATGTTGTTGGGACAGGTAAAGCTCGGTACCGTACCGTCGGCAATGGCATAAAAGCCCTCGCGCATGAAGCGCGCCAGGTTGGGCATGATGCCGTCCTCGCGGCCCTGTTCGAAGTAGGCGGGATCGCCGCCGTCGACGCAGACGACGACGACGGGCTGGCGCGGCCACCCATAGGCGACGCCGTTGAGTTCAATGGTTTTCATGTTTATTCAGATGACGAGTTGGCGGATACGGGCGGAAACGAGGTCGATCAGGGTGACCGAGACAATGATGATGAGCAGTACGGCGGCAGTTTGCGCGTACTCGAAGCCGCGAATCACCTCATGCAGGATGACGCCGATGCCGCCGGCACCAACGATGCCCAGCACCGAGGCGGAGCGCACGTTCGATTCGAAACGGTAGAGCGTGTAGGAAATCCACAGCGGCAAGACCTGCGGGATCACGCCGTAGAGGATTTCTTCCAGCGCGTTCGCGCCGGTGGCACGTATGCCTTCGACGGGGCGCGGGTCGATCGCTTCGACAGCTTCGGCGAAGAGCTTGGCCAGCACGCCCGTGGTATGTATCCACAGGGCCAGCACGCCGGCAAACGGCCCGAGGCCGACCGCGACGATGAACAACATCGCAAACACCATCTCGTTGATGGCGCGGCAGGCGTCCATCATTCGGCGCACCGGCTGGTAAACCCAGCTCGGCACCAGGTTTTCGGCCGACATCAGGCCGAACGGGACAGCGCAGATGATGGACAGTGCGGTGCCCCATACGGCGATGTGCACAGTGATGATCATCTCTTCGAGATAGATGCGCCATTCGCGGAAGTCCGGCGGGAAAAAATCGCGGGCAAACGTGCCCATGTTGCCCGAATCCTTCAGCAGGTCGAGCGGGCGCATGTCGGCGCCCTTCCAGGACCAGGCCAGGACAATAAACAACACGCCCCAGGCCAGGGTGGTCGACAGGTTGCCCGGCGGCGGCGCGAGCGGAACGTCACGAATGGTTGGTTTGGTCATGGCGAAAAAAAGAAGCGCCGGCCGGCAAGGAAACCGACCGACGCAGGGGAGGACTTATTTGATCTGCGAGGCCAGATTGGCCAGCTTGGCATCAATCTCGGCCAGCTTCGCCTTCTTGTCGCCCTCGCTCATGTTGGCGTCGCCTTCGAACTTCTTGCGATCCTTGAACAGCTCGAGCTGGCGAATCGGCAACAGCTGCGCATCGGTCGAGGCCTTGAAGCCTTTCAGCCGATAGAGGTTTTTCAGGATTTCCTTTTCCCGGTCATCCTTGCCGTAGGCGACAGCGAAGTCCTGGATCTTCTTCTTCAAGTCGGACGGCAAGTCCTTACGCCAGACCAGCGGGTCACGCGGAATCAGCGGCGAGGTCCACAGGATGCGAATCTGATCCAGCTTTTCCGGTGCCTTTTCCTTCATCTTCTGCGTCTGCTCGCTGTTGCTGGTCGCCACGTCGACCTGCTTGTTCAGGACGGCGAGGAAGTTGCCTTCGTGGTTGGACGAGCGCATCACCTTGAAGTGCGTCTTCGGGTCTAGGTTGTTCAGCGTGAACACGTAATACGTCGGAACCAGCGTGCCCGAGGTGGACTGCGGGTCACCGATGCCGAAGCTGTAGTCCTTGCCGTTCTTCAGTACCTGGTCGAGCGAGGTAATGCCACTGTCCTTGTGGGTAATGATGTAGGAGTAGTAGCCCGGAGTCCCGTCGAGGTCGATGAACTGGACGAACACCTCGCCGTTGGCGCGGTCCACCGCATCGATCGCCGACTTGTTGCCGTACCACGCGATCTGTACCTTGTTGAAGCGCTGTGCCTCGATGATGCCTGCGTAGTCCGTGGCATAGAAGCCATTGACCTTGACACCGACCGCCTTGGTCATGTCTTCGAGGAAGGGCTCCCACATCTGCCGCAGCGCACCGGCTTTCTCGGTGGCGATGATGCCGAAATTGAGTTCCTTCGGCTGCTGCGCCTCGGCGCTGGAGCCCAGAAGTATGGCCGAGGCGGCCAGCAAAGCTTTGATCGAGCGAATCATGTTTTCTCCTTGGTGGGGGTACGAATTCAGACCGCGACGCGTTGTAGGGAGTGCGCGGTGGCGGGCATCTTGAGCGCAGGACTGTCGAGCAGCATGTCGAACAGCTCCTCGACGTCGGACCCGTAGAGCTCACCCAGCAGCTGGGGCGTCAACGCTGACGACGGGCCGTCATAGACAACCTGTCCGCGATGCAGGGCAATGGTGCGCGGACAGTACTTGATGGCGAATTCAACCTGGTGCAGCGATACCACCACGGTGCAGCCGCGCTCGCGATTCATCTGCGCCAGCAGTTCCATCACGTTGCGCGCCGACTCCGGGTCGAGCGAGGCGATCGGTTCATCCGCGAGAACAATCCTGGCCTGTTGCACGATACAGCGGGCCAGCGCGGCGCGTTGCTGCTGCCCGCCGGACAGGGTAGCGGCCCGTTGCCAGGCGAATTGCTGGATGCCGACCGCCGCCAGCGCCTCCAGCGCCTGCTGCTTCTCGTGAATCGAGAAGCGCATCAACAGCGAGCGAACCAGGCTGGTGCGATAGAGCAGGCCAACCAGGACATTGGTCATCACCGACAGCCGATTGACCAGGTTGAACTGCTGGAAGACGAAACCGATCTCGGCTCGCAAGCGGCGAATGTTCGGGGCCAGCCGCCCCTTGTCCTGCATTTGTCGGCCCAGTACGGTGACGGTGCCGGAGTCGGCGGCAATAAATCCGGAGAGATGCCGCAGCAGGGTCGACTTTCCTGAACCCGAAGCACCGATCAGCGCCACCATCTCGCCGCCGTCGATGGACAGGCTGACATCGTCCAGCGCCTTGCAGCACGGAAAGGTTTTGTTCAGGTGGTCGACGACGATCGCGGTGGTCATGGCAAGTTCGTTCTCGGTTACATGAAGCTGCAACACTTCGCTGGATAGAATCCACCCCAGAATATTGTTGACAATCTACAAACAGGCAGCGACGACATTTTTCGCCAGCCGTGTTGCAGACAGATGAAGGAAAAATGACTAAACGACTTACCACCATCGATCTCCTGCGCAGGCACTCGCTTCCATCGCTGGTGCAGGGGCAACTCGAGGAGATGATCCTCGCGGGCAGCCTGACCCCGGGAAGCCAGCTCACCGAGATTCCTCTGTCTTTGCAACTCGGGGTTTCCCGTGGGCCGGTGCGTGAGGCGTTCCGTGGCCTGGAAGAAAAGGGACTGGTACGTGTCGAAAAGAATCGCGGCGTGTTCGTGCGCACCATATCGCCGGTGGAAGCCGACCAGATCTACGAAGTGCGTGTTGCACTGGAACTGCTTGTCGTCGCCAAGCTGGCGGCAGATCCGGGACGGCTCGCCCAGGCGAAGTTCGACGCCTTGCTGGACAAAGCGGAGCGGATGGCAAGCAAGGGCGATTTTGCGGCTTGCCACGCCTGCAACGTCGAGTTTCATGACCATCTGGTGCAGGGCACGGGCAATGCAGCGCTGCTCGACACCTACCGCCGACTGGTCGGAGAGCTTTCCCTGTTCCGCCACCGGGCGCACGCCCGCATCCGCGATGCATCCAGCCTGCGCGCATCGGTCGCCGATCACCGCGCGATTCTTTCCGCGATCCTCGCCGGCGACGCTGCCGCGGCCAGACGCCGGATACGCCGGCACGTGGAGGCTAGCCGCAGTCGCACACAGCGGCTTCTCGCAGCAGCCGGCACAAGCAAGGACTGAATCCCCTACCCGCCTCTGGAGATCTGCATGAATTTTTACAAAGAGTCGCTGCGCATCGGCGGCGAGCGCATCGAATCCGATCGCATCATCGAAGTCGTCAATCCCTACACCGGCGCCTGCATCGGCTCGGTACCCAAGGCGACGGTCGACGATGTCCGCCGCGCCTTCGAGTTCGCGCTGGCCTATCGCCCCCGGCTGAGTCGCTATGAGCGGCACCGCATCCTGCTCAAGGCCGCCGATCTCGTGGTTGCCCGCGCAGAGGAAATCTCTGACCTGATCACCGCCGAGTCCGGCCTGTGCAAGAAGGACAGCCGCTATGAAGCCGGCCGAGTGCGCGATGTGTTGGTGTTCGGGGCGAACGCCGCGCTCAACGACGACGGCCAGATCTTCAGCTGCGACATCACGCCCCACGGCCGCGAGCGCCGCGTCTATACCCAGCGCGATCCGCTGCTGGGCATCATCTCCGCCATCACGCCGTTCAACCACCCGATGAACCAGGTGGCACACAAGATCGTGCCGGCCATCGCCACCAACAACCGCATGGTGCTCAAACCGTCGGAGAAGGTGCCGCTCTCCGCGCTGTTGCTGACCGACATCCTCTACGAAGCCGGGCTGCCGCCGGCGATGCTCCAGGTCGTCACCGGCGATCCAACCGAGATTGCCGACGAGCTATTGACCAACCCTGCGGTCGACCTCGTCACCTTCACCGGTGGTGTGCCAATCGGCAAGCACATCGCCTCGAAAGTAGGCTACCGTCGCACGGTGCTGGAACTCGGCGGCAACGATCCGCTGATCGTGATGGACGATGCCGATCTGAACAAGGCTGCCGACCTGGCCGTCGCCGGCTCCTACAAGAATTCGGGGCAGCGATGCACCGCGGTCAAGCGCATCCTGGTGCATTCGGCTGTTGCCGATCCCTTCGTCGAACTGCTGGTGGAGAAGAGTCGGCGCTGGCGGTACGGCGACCCGGCCAATCCCGGGCTCGACATGGGAACGGTCATCGACGAAGCCGCCGCCATGCTGTTCGAGTCACGCGTTACGGAGTCGGTGGCGCAGGGTGCACGACTGATGCTGGGCAACGAACGACAGGGAGCTTTGTACTCGCCGACGGTGCTCGACCATGTGCGGCCGGAAATGGTGGTAGTGCGCGAGGAGACTTTCGGGCCGGTCTCGCCCGTGATCCGCTTCGGCAGCGTCGACGAGGCGATTGCCATCGTCAATGGCACCGCCTTCGGCCTGTCCTCGGGCCTGTGCACGAACCGGCTCGACATCATCACCCGCTTCGTCGACGCGCTCCACGTCGGCAGCCTGAATGTCTGGGAAGTTCCGGGATACCGGCTCGAGCTGACCCCTTTCGGCGGCATCAAGGATTCCGGCCTCGGCTACAAGGAAGGCGTACTGGAGGCGATGAAGAGCTTCACCAACCTCAAGACCTACTCGTTACCCTGGCCGCAACAGGACTGAAACGGCGTGATCTCCACGCCTGTCGCGCTGCTGGTGCTGCTGTCGGCGCTGATGCATGCCGGCTGGAACTACCTGGTCAAGGCCAGCGCCGACCGGCTCCTCGACACGCTGGCGATAACGCTGGGCGGCAGCCTGCTGGCGGCCGTCCTGTTGCCCTTCGTGCCGCTCCCCGCGGCGGCGGCCTGGCCCTGGCTCGGGCTCACCGTGCTGCTCCATGTCGGCTACTTCGCGGGCCTGATCCAGAGCTATCGCTATGCCGACCTGTCCGTCGCCTATCCGCTGATGCGCGGCACCGCCCCGCTCCTGGTCGCGTTGGTGGCGCCGCTGCTGGGCGACCCGCTGAGTCCCGGTCTGCTGGCCGGCGTGCTGCTGATCGGCAGCGGAATCGGGCTGCCCGCATGGATCGGAATTGCCCGCGGTGCCGTGAGCTGGAAGGGGGCTGGCTATGCGCTCGGCAACTCCTTCTTCATTGCGGCTTACACGCTTAGCGACGGCTTCGGCGTGCGCGCTTCGGGGCACGCGGTTTCCTACACGCTGTGGCTGTTCTTTCTCAATGCGTTCGCCATCGTGCTGATCGCGCGTTGGCGAAGGGGAAGCGGATTCTTGCGCGGTATTGGGATCAGATGGCGGCAGGCACTGGCGGGTTCGCTGTTGACGATTTTTTCTTATGGCATTGTTCTATGGGCCATGTCCATATCGCCGATTCCTGCCGTAGCGGCGTTGCGCGAAACCTCTGTCATTTTTGCTGCCCTGCTCGGGGCATGTCTGCTCAAAGAGAGCATGGGCCGCTGGCGAACCATGGGCGCACTGCTTGTCGCACTAGGCGCCGCATGCATTCGCTGGGGATAAGCATTCAGCTAGGCCTCAAACGCAGATTTCACAGCCCGCGCGATCGACTCTGCCAGGGCAGTGACAATTTCGGCGTCCTGACCTTCCACCATGACCCGCAGCAGCGGTTCAGTTCCTGACGGCCGCAGCAGCACCCGGCCGCAACCGTCGAGCGTGGTCTCGGCGGCTTTGACGGCGGCCTTGATGCCGCCATCGGCAGACCAGTCGAAACCCGATGGCATGCGCACGTTGATCAGTTTCTGGGGGTAGAGCTGAAGGTCGGCGCAGGCGTCCGCCAGCGTTTCATTGCCGGCCCGCAGGGCGGCAAGCACCTGCAGTGCAGCGATGATGCCATCGCCCGTGGTGTGGCGATCGAGGCAGATGATATGGCCGGAGTTTTCGCCGCCGAACAGCCACGCCTGTTCCTGCATCATTTCCAGGACGTAACGGTCACCGACCTTGGCGCGGCCAAGTGCAATCCCCAGGCGACCGAGTGCATGTTCGAAGCCGAGATTGCTCATCAGCGTTCCGGCGATGCCGGGGATGTTCTGGCTGCGTGCGCGGTGGCGGGCGATCACATAAAGCAGTTGATCACCGTCGTAAAGCCTGCCGGCCGCATCCACCATCACCAGGCGATCGCCGTCGCCGTCGAGGGCGATTCCGCAGTCGGCGCGAGCTTCGATCACGGTGCGGCGCAGAGTGTCGGGAGCGGTAGCGCCGACCTCTTGATTGATGTTGAGCCCGTTCGGCGTATCGCCAACGCCGACTATCTCTGCCCCGAGTTCGTGAAATACGTTCGGCGCGACGTGATAGGCGGCACCATGGGCGCTGTCCACCACGATCTTGAGCCCGCGCAGGTCCAGGTCATTGGGAAACGTGCTCTTGCAGAATTCGATATAGCGGCCGGCGGCGTCATCCACCCGCCGCGCCTTGCCCAGCTTTGCCGACTCCATGCACACCATGGGCTGTTCCAGCCTGGCCTCGATGTCGAGTTCGACCGCGTCGGGCAGTTTGGTGCCTTGGGCGGAGAAGAACTTGATGCCGTTGTCGTCATAGGGATTGTGCGAGGCAGAGATCACCACCCCCGCCTGCAAACGCAACGCCCGGGTCAGATAAGCCACGGCCGGTGTCGGCATCGGGCCGCACAGCATTACATCCACCCCGGCGGCGGCAAAGCCTGCCTCCAGCGCAGCTTCCAGCATGTAACCGGATATTCGCGTGTCCTTGCCGATCAATACCGTCGGCCGGTCTTGCGGCTTCAGGCCATCGCGCGCCACCAGTGCGCCGCCGGCGGCATAGCCCAGGCGCATGACAAAATCCGGCGTGATCGGCGCCTTGCCGACCCGTCCGCGCACCCCGTCGGTGCCGAAATACTTTCGTGCCATCAGTAATCCTCCACGGCCTGAACCACGGCCAAAGCGTCGCGCGTCGCGGCGACATCGTGCACCCGCAGGATGCGCGCGCCGCGCAGCACGGCCAACATGTGCGCTGCGATGCCGGCCGGAACCCGCTCCGTCGCCGGACGGCCGGTAATCAAGCCCAGCATCGATTTGCGCGACATGCCGACCATGAGCGGAAGTCCGGGCACCAGCAATTCATCAAGGCGACGCAATAACTCGATATTGTGCTCCAGACTTTTGCCGAAGCCGAAACCGGGATCCACAGAAATGCGGTTCAACGGTATGCCGGCGGCCTCGGCAGCGGCCACGCGCTCACCGAGGAACTCGGCCACCTCGGCCACCACATCGCTGTACTGCGGATCATGCTGCATGCTTGCCGGATCACCCTGCATGTGCATCAGGCATACCGCCGCCTTGCTGGCCGCCACCGCTTCCAGTGCACCTGGAGCGCGCAGCGCATTGATGTCGTTGATCATGTCGGCACCGGCCGACAGCACGGCATGCATCACCTCGGGCTTGACGGTATCGACGGACAGGGGCGCGCCGCAGTTGCGCAGTGCTTCGAGAAAGGGCAGGAGGCGGTCGATTTCCTGCGCCGCCGGAACCGGATGCGCGCCCGGGCGGGAGGACTCCGCCCCAACGTCGAGAATATGCGCGCCCTCGTGCCTCAAGCGCCGCCCCTGCTCAATGGCTGCCGCAACATCCCCATGCAGTCCGTCGCCGGAGAAGGAATCGTCAGAAAGGTTTATGACGCCCATGATCAACGGGCGCTCGGCGTTAAGAACGAAACGGCCGCAATGGAAGTTCTGGCTCATAAAAAAACAGGCCGCCGAGCTCGTACTGCGCGGCGGCCTTTCGTGAATGTTCTGGCTTCAGGCGGGTGCGGGTGCCGTCGGCTCGGGGCCCGGCGAATTGTCGCCCCGGGGGGTCGGTGCGGCGCTGGAGGGCTTGGGCGGACGCGGCGGCAGGCCGGCCATGATGTCGTTGATCTGGTCGGCATCGATGGTTTCCAGTTCGAGCAGCGCGGCGGTCATGGCTTCGACCTTGTCGCGGTTGTCTTCCAGCAGTTTGCGCGCCCGCGCGTACTGCTCGTCGAGCACACGGCGAATCTCGACGTCCACTTTCTGCATGGTGGACTCCGACATGTTCTTGTGAGTGGTGACGGAGCGGCCGAGGAAGATCTCGCCCTCCTCTTCGCCGTACACCATCGGGCCGAGGCTGTCGGACATGCCCCACTGCGTCACCATGCGCCTTGCCAGATCGGTGGCGCGCTGGAAATCGTTGGAAGCACCGGTGGTCATCTGCTGCATGAAAAGTTCTTCGGCAATGCGCCCGCCAAACAAGACGCAAATGGTGCACAACAGGCGATCGCGGTCCTGGCTGTAGCGTTCCTGGTCGGGCAACTGCATGGTCAGGCCCAGAGCGCGGCCACGGGGAATGACGGTCACCTTGTGCACCGGATCGGTCTTGGGCAACAGCTTGGCCACCACAGCGTGACCGGACTCGTGATACGCGGTGTTCCTGCGCTCCTCCTCGGGCATCACCATGGAGCGCCGCTCTGCGCCCATCATGATCTTGTCCTTGGCGCGCTCGAAGTCTTCCATGTCAACCAGGCGCTTGTTGCCGCGCGCGGCGAACAGTGCTGCCTCGTTGACCAGGTTGGCCAGGTCGGCACCCGAAAAACCCGGGCAGCCGCGGGCCAGGACCGAGGCGTCGATGTCCGGCGCCACCGGAACCTTGCGCATGTGAACTTTTAGGATCTGCTCACGGCCACGGATGTCGGGCAGCGGCACCACCACCTGGCGGTCGAAGCGACCGGGACGCAGCAGGGCCGGGTCGAGCACGTCGGGACGGTTGGTCGCGGCGACCACGATGACCCCGGCGGAGCCTTCGAAGCCGTCCATCTCGACCAGCATCTGGTTCAGGGTCTGTTCGCGTTCGTCATTGCCGCCGCCGAGGCCGGCGCCACGCTGGCGGCCAACCGCGTCAAGTTCGTCGATGAAAATAATGCAGGGCGCAGCCTTCTTGGCCTGGTCGAACATGTCACGCACACGCGCGGCGCCGACGCCGACGAACATTTCGACGAAGTCGGAACCGGAAATCGAGAAGAAGGGCACCTTGGCCTCGCCGGCGATGGCCTTGGCCAGCAGCGTCTTGCCGGTACCGGGCGAACCGACCAGCAGCACGCCGCGCGGGATGCGGCCGCCGAGCTTCTGGAACTTGGATGGATCGCGCAGGAAGTCGACCATCTCGTAGACTTCCTCCTTGGCCTCGTCGCAACCGGCGACATCGGCGAAGGTGATGGTGTTGGATGATTCATCCATCATGCGCGCCCGGCTCTTGCCGAAGGAGAACGCGCCGCCCTTGCCGCCACCCTGCATCTGGCGCATGAAGAAGACCCAGACGCCGATCAGCAGCAGCATCGGGAACCAGGAAACGAAAATACTGGTGAGGAAGGACTGTTCCTCTTCGGGCTTGGCGACCACCTTGACGTTGTTCTTGAGCAGGTCGGAGACCATCCAGAGATCAGGAGGCGCGTATGTGGTGATGCGCTTGCCGTCGGTGGTGGTGGCTTCAAGCGTGCGACCCTGGATCACTACCTTGGTGATGCGTCCCTGCTTCACCTCTTCAAGGAACTGGGAATACTCGAGCGAACCGAGAGTGGTCTGGCGCGTGTTGAACTGGTTGAATACGGTCATCAGGACGATGCCGATCACCAGCCAGATCGCCATATTTTTGAACATGTTATTCAAAGCAAAGCCTCTCTTTCCCTCGGTCGGGGGTAAACATCAAAACATTGTAGTGCCGTTCGCCACGCCCTGCAAACCGCAAACCCGTGATTCAGGCACGTTTTAGTTCCGGCCGCTACGCTTAACGCCGATAAGGCCGGCGTCAGCCTTCACTGAAGCTCCGCTTTCCTTGCGCCAGCAGATAAATCTCGGCGCTGCGGCCGCGCGACGCCGCCGGCTTTCTCAAGTGCAATTTGTCGAACATCTCCTGCATCGCCTTGCGCAACTCCATGAATCCGTCACCCTGGAATACCTTGACCAGCAATGCGCCGCCAGGTTTCAGGTGGTCGCGACAAAATTCCAGGGTCAGCTCCGCCAGCAACATCACCCGCACCTGATCGACAGCAGCGATACCCGACATATTGGGGGCCATGTCCGACAAAACAAGGTCGACCCGACGGCCGTCGAGCGCATCGACCAGGCATTTAAGTATCTCGTCTTCACGAAAATCGCCCTGAATGAAATGGACGCCGTGCAGGGCATCCATGGGCAGCAGGTCGAGCGCAATCACCCGCCCGCCCGGGGCTACGCGCTTAAAGGCGACCTGCGACCAGCTCCCGGGCGCGGACCCGAGATCGACCACGGTCATGCCCTGTCGCAGCAGGTGGTCCTTGTCGTCGATTTCGCTGAGTTTGAACGCCGCACGCGAGCGCAAGCCGCCTGCGCGGGCCCGCTGCACGTAGGAATCGTTGATGTGCTCATGCACCCAGGCCTTGTTGCTCTTGTTCTTCTTGTTGCTTTCTACCTTGCCGCTCACGCTACAATCCCGCCATGATTGAAATCTCCCCCACCGAGCGCCGCGCCCTGCGCGCCGCCGCACACCACCTCAAGCCTGTCGTATCGATCAGCCAAAAGGGCCTCACGGCATCCGTTCTGGCGGAAATCGACCGCTCGCTCAAGGCCCATGAACTGATCAAGCTGCGACTTTACGGCATCGAACGTGAAGACCGCGCCGCGCTGATTGCCGAGATCTGCGGCACGCTTTCCTGCGCCGAAGTGCAGCATATCGGCAACCTGCTGGTCCTGTGGCGCGAAAACCCCAAGGATGCAGCGGGAGAGTCGGCGCCCGCAAGACGGCGAAAATCGCCCCCGCCAGCGAACAAGAAGGAAGCCGCTGCCCGCACCGAAGCGCGTAATCGCCGCAGCTGACAAGTCAGCGGCCGCGACCGCGATCCTGCAGTAACACCAGGACGATCCCGAACAGCGACTGCACCAGGTAAAGCACGCTCGATACGCCGTGCCAGGTGGCAAAGCGGTCGCGCATGGCACTTTCCATCACTTGCCGCGGCAGGGCATCGGCCTTGAGTTGCGCCAGGATCGGCTGTACGCCGAAATGCCCGGCCAGGGTCAGTGCCAACATCACCAGCACAATCCAGAACACGCCTGACTTCAGCGCGCGCCAACCCTTGAGCGCAAACAAGTAAAGCAACAGGTAGCTCGCACACGCAATGCCGACCCAGGCGATGGCGGCAAACATCGATCCTGCCAGATTGCCGGCCAGCGCCCGATCCGCCAGTTGGGCGAACAGGATCGGCGCAACCAGGTAGCCCACGGCGAGCATTCCGCCTACCCAGGCGGTGATGCAAAGGCGATACAGCGCGCCGGCGAAGCGCATCAGAGGTACTTGACGTCGAGGATCTCGTATTCGCGCTTGCCGCCCGGGGTCTGCACCTCGGCAATGTCACCGGCAAACTTGCCGATCAGCGCGCGGGCGACGGGCGAATTCAGCGATATCTTGGCAACCTTGATATCCGCCTCGTCGTCGCCGACGATCTGGTAGGTCACGGTATCGCCGCTGTCCATGTCCTCGAGTTCGACCGTGGAACCGAAAACCACGCGGCCATCCGCATCCAGCGAGGCAGGGTCGATGATCTGGGCATTGCCCAGCTTGCCTTCGATATCCTTGATGCGGCCTTCAAGAAAGCCCTGGCGCTCCTTGGCGGCGTCGTACTCGGCGTTTTCCGAAAGGTCGCCATGTGACCGGGCTTCGGCGATGGCGGCGATCACAGCCGGACGATCGACGCTCTTCAGGCGCTGCAACTCGACGCGCAACATCTCTGCCCCGCGCAGGGTAATGGGATATTTGACGCTCATGTCCCGAGTTCCGCGTGCAGTGACTGCAACGAATAGGTTTCAAGGCCGTCGTGGCGCATGCCGGCGCAAGCCGCGCGACCGCCCTCGATGGTGGTAAACAGCGTGACCTTTGCGCCCAGGGCGGAGGTCCGGATCGAACGTGAATCGACAATCGCCGCGCGCTTTTCCTCGACGGTATTCACGATCAGGGCAATTTCACCGTTCTTGATCATGTCGACCACGTGCGGGCGGCCCTCCGCCACCTTGTTCACGATGCCCACGGGTATTCCTGCGGCACTGATCGCCCCGCCGGTGCCGCGCGTGGCAACGATGGTGAAGCCCAGCTCGTGCAGCTCGCGCGCGAGATCGACGGCCTTGGGCCGGTCGGCCGGCTTGACGCTGAGGAAAACCTTGCCCGACTTCGGCAGCCGCGTACCGGCGGCAAACTGCGACTTGACGAAGGCCTCGCCGAAAGTACGGCCGACGCCCATGACCTCGCCTGTCGATTTCATTTCCGGGCCGAGGATGGTATCGACGCCGGGGAACTTGACGAAGGGGAATACCGCCTCCTTGACCGAGAAGTAGGGCGGGATGACCTCGCGCGTGACACCCTGGTCAGCCAGGCTGCGACCGGCCATGCAACGCGCGGCGATCTTGGCCAGCGGCAGGCTGGTGGCCTTGGAAACGAAAGGCACGGTGCGCGAAGCGCGCGGATTGACTTCCAGCACATAAACCACGGCATCCGCGCCACGACCCTGGATGGCAAACTGCACGTTCATCAGGCCGACCACATTGAGGCCCTTGGCCATCATCTCGGTCTGGCGGCGCAGTTCATCCTGGATTTCCTTGCATAGCGAGAACGGTGGCAGCGAGCACGCCGAGTCGCCGGAATGCACGCCGGCCTGCTCGATGTGTTCCATGATGCCGCCGATCAGAACCTGCTTGCCGTCGGAGAGGGCATCGACATCGACCTCGGTGGCGTCGTTGAGGAAGCGGTCGAGCAGCACCGGTGAATCGAAAGAAACCTTTACCGCCTCGCGCATGTAGCGTTCGAGGTCTTTCTCCTCATGGACGATTTCCATGGCGCGGCCGCCAAGCACATAGCTTGGACGCACCACCAGCGGGTAGCCGATCTCGGCGGCAAGGCGGATCGCATCCGGCTCGGTGCGCGCCGTGCGGTTGGGCGGCTGCTTGAGGCCGAGGTCATGCAGCAGCAGCTGGAAGCGCTCGCGGTCTTCGGCGGCGTCGATCATGTCCGGGCTGGTGCCGATGATGGGTACGCCATTGGCTTCGAGTTCGCGCGCGCGCTTGAGCGGCGTCTGGCCGCCGAACTGGACGATGACGCCTACCGGCTTCTCGACATGGACGATCTCCAGCAGGTCTTCCAGCGTCACGGGTTCAAAGTAGAGGCGATCCGAGGTGTCGTAATCGGTCGATACGGTTTCCGGGTTGCAGTTGACCATGATGGTCTCGTAACCGTCCTCACGCATCGCCAGCGCGGCATGCACGCAGCAGTAGTCGAACTCGATGCCCTGACCGATGCGATTGGGACCGCCGCCGATCACCATGATCTTCTTGCGCTCGCTGGGTTTGGATTCGCACTCGTCTTCGTAGGTTGAATACATGTAGGCCGTCGCCGTGGCGAACTCGGCAGCACAGGTATCCACGCGCTTGTAGACCGGCCGCACGCCGAGGGCATGGCGACGTTCGCGCACCGCAGTTTCGCCGCTGGCATTGACCAGCGTGCCGATGCGACGATCAGAGAAGCCCTTGCGCTTGAGCCCGCGCAGGGCATCGGCATCGAGATCGGCCAGGTTCTGCGAACGCATCCAGGCTTCAATGCTGACGATTTCCTCGATCTGCACCAGGAACCAGGGATCGATCTTGGTCAGGCTGAATACCTGCTTCAGGCTATAACCCTCGCGGAAAGCCTGTGCCACGTACCAGATGCGCCGCGGACCGGCACTACCCAGTTCGCGGTTCAATTCCTCGACACCGGTGTCGATCTCGTCGAAGCCGTACACGCTGACTTCCAGGCCGCGCAAGGCCTTTTGCATCGACTCCTGGAAGCTGCGACCGATGGCCATGACCTCGCCGACCGACTTCATTTGCGTCGTCAGGCGGTCGTTGGCGGTAGGGAACTTCTCGAAGGCGAAGCGCGGTACCTTGGTCACCACGTAGTCGATCGAGGGTTCAAACGAGGCGGGCGTGGTCCCGCCGGTGATGTCGTTCCTGAGTTCGTCCAGCGTGTAGCCGACAGCCAGTTTGGCCGCCACCTTGGCGATGGGGAAACCGGTGGCCTTGGAGGCCAGCGCCGAGGAACGCGAAACGCGCGGATTCATCTCGATAACGATCATGCGGCCATCGTCGGGATTGATCGCGAACTGCACGTTCGAACCGCCGGTATCGACACCGATCTCGCGCAGCACCGCGATGCTGGCGTTGCGCATGATCTGGTATTCCTTGTCGGTCAGCGTCTGCGCCGGCGCGACAGTGATCGAGTCGCCGGTATGCACGCCCATCGGGTCGAGGTTCTCGATCGAGCAGACGATGATGCAGTTGTCCTTGCGGTCGCGCACCACCTCCATCTCGAACTCTTTCCAGCCGAGCAGCGACTCCTCGATCAGGAGCTCCCTGGTCGGCGAGGCTTCGAGGCCGCGCTTGCAAATTTCGATGAACTCTTCCTGGTTGTAGGCGATGCCGCCACCGGAGCCGCCCATGGTGAACGACGGCCGGATGATGGTCGGGAAGCCCATCAGGCTTTGCACCTGCTGCGCTTCTTCGAGGCTGTGGGCGATACCGGAACGCGCCGAGCCGAGCCCGATCCGGGTCATGGCCTGCTTGAACTTTTCGCGGTCCTCGGCCTTGTCGATGGCCTCGCGCGAAGCGCCGATCATCTCTACCTTGTATTTTTCCAGGACACCGTGCTTGGCGAGATCCAGCGCACAGTTCAGCGCCGTCTGGCCGCCCATGGTCGGCAGCAGCGCATCGGGCCTTTCCTTGGCGATGATGTTTTCCAGCACCTTCCAGGTGATCGGCTCAATATAGGTCACATCGGCCATGCCCGGATCGGTCATGATCGTGGCCGGATTCGAGTTCACCAAAATGACGCGGAAGCCTTCCTCGCGCAGCGCCTTGCAGGCCTGGGCGCCGGAATAGTCGAACTCGCAGGCCTGGCCGATAATGATCGGGCCGGCGCCGATGATGAGGATGCTCTTGATGTCTGTACGCTTGGCCATGATTATTTACGCTCCATCGACTGGATGAAGCGGTCGAACAGGTAGGCCACATCGTGCGGACCGGGGCTGGCTTCTGGGTGTCCCTGGAAACAGAAGGCGGGTCGGTCGGTCCAGGCCATGCCTTGCAGGCTGCCATCGAACAGCGAAACGTGCGTTACCTTGACGTTGGCAGGCAAGGTCGCAGGATCGGCGGCGAAACCGTGATTCTGGCTGGTAATCAGCACCTGGCCGGTTTCGAGGTCCTTGACCGGATGGTTGGCGCCGTGGTGACCGAATTTCATTTTCATTGTTTTGCCGCCGGAAGCCAGCGCCATCAACTGATGACCGAGGCAGATGCCGAAAGTAGGCAGCTTCTTGTCGAGGAAGACGCGGATCGCAGCGATCGCGTAATCGCAGGGCTCCGGATCGCCGGGACCGTTGGAGAGGAAGACTCCATCGGGATTCATGGCCAGCACCTCGGCAGCCGGTGTCCTGGCGGGCACCACGGTCAGCTTGCAACCGCGCGCAGCCAGCATGCGCAGGATGTTGCGCTTGACGCCGAAATCGTAGGCAACGACATGAAACCGGGTCTTGTCCTGATGCACGTAGCCGCTGCCGAGTTTCCATTCGCCTTCGGTCCAGGCGTACGCCTTGTCGACGGTCACCACCTGGGCCAGATCCATGCCGGCCAAACCGGGGAAGGCACGGGCCTGCGCCACGGCAGCATCAGCATCAAGATTATCGCCCGCCATCAGGCAACCGGCCTGGGCGCCCTTTTCACGCAGGATGCGCGTGAGCTTGCGGGTGTCGATGTCTGCCAGGCCGAGCACGTTCTCGGCGCGAAGGTAGGCATCGAGCGTCTGCTCGCTGCGGAAATTCGAGGCCAGCAGCGGCAGGTCGCGGATCACCAGGCCGGCGGCATGGATACGCGCGGATTCGCAGTCTTCACTGTTGATGCCGTAGTTGCCGATATGGGGGTAGGTCAGGGTAACGATCTGACGGGCATAGGAGGGATCGGTGATGATTTCCTGGTAGCCGGTCATGGCGGTATTGAACACCACTTCGCCGACGCTGCTGCCGGTGGCACCTATGCTTTTGCCTCGAAAAACCGTTCCGTCGGCCAAGGCTAGAAGGGCAGGCGGAAAGTGAGGCACGATGAGGCTCCCGGAACATGGCACGACGTCGATCGGAACCGGACGCGGCTTGTTTCACATGGCGTTCGGCAAACCTGCCGATTATACCTGCGGAGCTCCTGCCTTGCAACGCGACGTGAGGCTGGAGGACAGTCAGCCGCCTATTTCAGACCCAGCACGTCCTGCATGTCGAACAGGCCGTTGTCGCGTCCGCGCAGGTAACGCCCGGCGCGCAGCGCGCCCTGGGCGTAAGGCAGGCGGCTGGCCGATTTGTGGGTGATTTCGATGCGTTCGCCACCGCCGGCAAACAGTACCGTATGGTCGCCGACGATGTCGCCGCCACGGATGGTGGCAAAACCGATCTGCGACGCCGGACGTTCGCCGGTGTGGCCCTCGCGTCCATACACGGCGCAGTCGGCAAGATCGCGCCCCAGCGCCTTGGCCACGACTTCACCCATGCGCAGCGCCGTACCGGAGGGTGCGTCGACCTTGTGACGGTGATGGGCCTCGATGACCTCGATATCGTAGCCTTCATTGAGGATGCGGGCGGCGACGTCGAGCAGGCGAAACACGGCATTTACGCCGACCGCCATGTTGGGCGCGAAAACAATGGGGATGACCCGCGAAGCCTCGGCGATGGCTGCTTTGCCCTCGGCCGTGAAGCCCGTGGTGCCGATCACGATGCCGACTTTGTGGCGCTTGCAGGCCTCGATGTGCTCAAACGTGCCCTCGGGGCGCGTGAAATCGATCAGGCAATCCGACACTGCCAGCGCCGCGTCGAGATCGGCACCTATCTTGATGCCGCAGGGTGCACCGACCAGTTCGCCGGCATCCCGGCCAAGAAAGGGGCTGGAAGGGTGTTCCAGCGCGGCGGCGAGCGTGGCCTCCGGGTCTTGCTGTACGGCCTCGATAAGGGTACGCCCCATGCGACCGGCACTGCCGGCAATGGCATAGCGAATCGTGTTCATGGCCTACTTCTTTTCCGGTGCGTCGGCGCCGGCCGGCGCCGGGCCCTGAATGTCCAGGATCTGGGCAGCCGGTTTGGGCGCCTCAAGCTTGTTGGGATCGTCGGCGACCACATCACCGGTAACGCGCAGCAGCTTGTTGTCCTGGAAGAACACGGTCAGCACGCGCTGCTGTGCGTCACCACGACCGGGCTGGAAGCGGTAAACGTAGTCCCATCGATCGGCATGGAACATGTCTGCCACCAGCGGCGAGCCGAGGATGAAACGCACCTGCTCTCGGCTCAGGCCGGGTTTGAGCTGCGCCACCATTTCCTGGGTCACCATGTTGCCCTGTCGCACATCGACACGATAGGGCGTGAGGTAATTGGCAATCTCGGGAGTGCCGGAACAGGCCGCCAGCAAGGGCAGTAGGTACAGGGTTCGCTTCATCGGGAATTTCCGGGGGTCGCTCAGGTGGCTGGCACCCGTGGTGGTTGTATGCGGCGCCATATCCCGGCGGCAATATTCCAACCGGGCTACGAAAACTATATCATAGCTGACCGGCCTACCTCGCGCTCGCCCCCTGCCTTCATGACCCATCCCGACGACCTCAAGAGCATCGGCCTCAAAGCCACTTACCCGCGCCTGAAGATCCTCGACCTGTTCCACAAGCTGCAGGACGACGGAGCGCCACGGCACGTCACCGCCGAAGACGTCTATCGCCACCTGATTGCCGATGGGCTCGATATCGGGCTGGCAACGGTCTACCGGGTACTGACCCAGTTCGAGCAGGCGGGTCTGTTGCAGCGTCATCACTTTGAGTCCGGCAAGGCGATCTTCGAACTCAACGAGGGCACGCATCACGACCATCTCGTCTGCCTGGATTGCGGCCGCGTCGAAGAGTTCTACGATGCCGAGATCGAGACGCGCCAGCACAAGGTCGCCGCCGAGCACGGCTTCACCGTTCGCGAACACGCACTCTACCTCTATGTCGAATGCAAGAAGACCGACTGTCCGGACCGCAAGTCCTGATCTGACGCACCCGTAGCAGTGGAAGCCTTCCTCACTTCGACCATGCTGGTCGCGATCGCCGAGATCGGCGACAAGACGCAGCTGCTCTCCTTCGTGCTGGCCGCACGGCTGAGAAAGCCCATGGCGATCATCGCCGGCATCTTCGTCGCCACGGTGCTCAACCACGCGCTGGCCGGATCGGTCGGCGTCTGGCTGGCACAGCTGATATCGCCGCTCTGGCTGCCCTGGATCACCGGCGCGGTGTTCGTCGCCTTCGGCCTGTGGGCCCTGCATCCTGACTCGCTCGACGAGGATCCGAAAATCCATCCGGCCGGTGCCTTCGTCACCACCACGATCGCCTTCTTCATTGCCGAAATGGGCGACAAGACACAGTTTGCAACCGTGGCCCTGGGTGCGCAATTTGCCGGATCACTGTTTGCGGTAGTCATGGGCACGACTATCGGCATGATGCTGGCCAACGTGCCCGCGGTGCTGATCGGCGAAAAGCTGGCGCAGCGCCTGCCGCTGAAGTACATCCGCTGGACCGCCGCTGCCGTGTTCATCGCCACCGGCGCGGTGACCATGCTCGGCGCGCCGGGCCTGCCCGCTTAGCCCAACCCCAGCATCTCCGCCGCGTGGCGGCGCGTGGTTTCGGTAATCTTCTCGCCGCCGAGCATGCGGGCAATTTCGCCGATGCGCGCCTGCGCATCGAGCACCGCCACCGCCGAGGTGGTCTGGCCATCCGCGGTCTTTTTGGCAATCGACCATTGCCAGTCGGCCTGGGCCGCCACCTGCGGCAGGTGGGTCACGCACAGCACCTGGCGGCTCTTGCCCAGTTCGCGCAGCATGCGTCCAACGATCTCGGCAACACGACCGCCAATGCCAACATCGACCTCATCGAAGATCAGCGTGCCGGCGGCATTGGCCTGGCTGGCGATGACCTGGAGCGCCAGGCCGATGCGCGAAAGTTCGCCGCCCGAGGCTACCTTGGCCAGGGGCCGCAGGGGCTGGCCCGCATTGGCGGTGACCAGGAATTCGATATTCTCGGAGCCGCCGGCCGAACCGTCGGCCAGGGGCTGCAGGGCGATCTCGAAACGCCCGCCGACCATTGCCAGGTCCTGCATGCCGCCGCTGACCGCCGCCGCCAGAGCCTTGGCGGCTTTCGCGCGCAGGGCCGAAAGCTTTTTTGCGTTCTCGCGATACGTTGCTTCGGTCACGCGCTCACGTTCGGCAAGCGCCCCGGGATCAGCGCGCAGGACCAGTTCGGCCAATCGTGCCTGCAGGCGTTGCAGCAAGTCCGGCAGTTCCTCCACCGTTACGCGATGCTTGCGCGCCATCTGCGTCACGGCGTCGATGCGCGCATCGAGTTCGACCAGGCGCTCGGGATCAAGCTCCAGCCGGTCCTGATAGCGCCGTAGCGCCAGCGCCGACTCTTCGAACTGGATCAGCGCGCTGTCATAGAGCTGCGCCGCTTCGTCGAGCGCCGGATCGCAAGCCACCAGCTCGGAGAGCCTCGCCCCGGCATGCCGCAAGCCCGGCAAGCCGCCGGATTCGCCCTCGTCAAGTGCCGCCAGCGCCTGCCCGACGGCTTCCAGCAAGGCATTGGCATTGCCCAGGCGACGCTGTTCCTGTTCGGTTTCCTGCCACGCCGCGGCGTCAAATGCCAGGGCATCGAGTTCCTTGACCTGCCAGTCGAGCAGTTCGCGCTCACGCTGCGTCGCCTCGACATCCTTTTCCGCCGCCGCACGCGCCTCGCGGGCCGCACGCCATGCCGTCCAGGCAACAGCGACTTCCCTGGCGAGCGCTTGCGCGCCGGCATGGGCGTCGAGCAGACCGCGCTGCGCGTCGCCACGCAACAGCGAGTGATGGGCATTCTGGCCGTGGATGTCGGCGAGGAAATCCGCGACCTCGCGCAACTGCCCGAGCGTCGCCGCGGCACCGTTGATGTAGGCGCGCGAACGTCCCGCGGCATCGATCACGCGGCGCAACAAGCAGGAATCGAGATCGAAATCGCCGGCGCGAAGCCAGGCCTCCAGCGGACTGCCCGGGGTCACGTCGAACTCGGCGGAAATCTCGGCGCGCTCGGCACCAACCCTGACCACCGCGGCGTCGGCGCGTTCGCCCAGCGCCAGCGACAGGGCGTCGACCAGGATGGATTTGCCGGCACCGGTCTCGCCGGTCAGGGCGCCGAAGCCGGCGTCAAACTCCAGCTCAAGCCGGTCGACGATGACGAAATCGCGAATGATCAGGCGCAGCAGCATGCGGTCAATGCCTTGGCGTCGAGCTCCAGTGCAACTTCTCGCGCAACATGGCGAAATAGCTGTAGCCCGGTGGATGCAACAGGGTAATGCTGTGGCGCGAACGCAGCACACGAAGGATGTCGCCGGCGCGGGCGTCGAAGCGACCCTGGCCGTCGAAATGCAGGCGTGCATCGTGCGGCGGCAGCAGGCTGATATCTATGCAACTGCTGTCGCTGACCGTGATCGGCCGGTTCGACAGGGCATGCGGACACAGCGGCACGATGGCGATACCCGCCACAGAGGGATGCAGGATCGGCCCGTTGGCCGAGAGCGCATAGGCCGTCGAGCCGGTAGGCGTCGACAGGATCAGGCCGTCGGCGCGCAGCACGTGGATCAGTTCGCCATCGACCTTGACGTCGAGCTCGATCATGCGCCCCGTTTCGCCCTTGTTCACCACCACGTCATTGAGCGCCAGGGTAGCGAACTCGCAGTGGCCATCGCGCAGGACTTCCGCATCGAGCAGGAAACGCTGTTCCCGGACGAACTTTCCGGCCAGCAGCGCCTCTATGCTGTCCTCCATCGCGTCCAGCGCAATATCGGTCATGAAGCCCAGGCGGCCCTGGTTGATGCCGACCAGGGGCACATCGAAGCAGGCCAGCTGGCGCGCAGCGTTGAGCATGGTGCCATCGCCGCCAAGGACGATGGCAAGTTCGGCTGTCGCCCCGATCGCCTCGTAATCGGCAACGGCATAGCCATTGCTGCCGACAGCGGCTGCCGTCGCCTCTTCGAGCAGCACTTCGCGGCCCTGCGAACGCAGCAACCCGGCGAGCATGAGCAGGGACTCCGCGATCTCCGGGCTGCGGTATTTGCCGATCAGGGCAATGCTGCGAAATGCGCCATTCATGGAATGATTAAACCATACCCGGAGCCCGTGCAAAGAGCGTGATCGGCAGATATTTTCCGCCGGCCCGGCCTGATCCGGCGCACGCAGGGTCATCTGCCATCCATCCGCCGAAATGACTACAATCGGTTCATGCTCGACCACCGCGCACAAACGCTGCTCAAAACCCTGATCGAACGCTACATAGCGGAAGGTCAGCCGGTGGGCTCTCGCACCCTGTCGAAGTATTCGGGGCTCGAGCTGTCGCCGGCAACAATACGCAACGTGATGTCCGACCTCGAGGAAATGGGCTTCATCGCCAGCCCGCACACCTCGGCAGGGCGCATACCGACGCCGCTGGGATACCGCCTTTTCGTCGACTCGCTGCTCACGGTCAAACCCTTGCGCAGCAACGAGCTTTTCGAAATGAAGGAAGCAATCCAGCCCGACCAGCCGCAGCTGGTGATCAGCCACGCTTCGCAGCTGCTGTCCCAACTGACAGCCTTTGCCGGCATCGTGGTGGCACCGCGCCGGCAACAGCCGCGCATCCGCCAGATCGAGTTCCTCGGCCTCTCGGAAAAGCGCGTGCTGCTGATCATCGTCACCGCCGACGGCGACGTGCAGAACCGCATCCTGTTCACCCAGCGCAACTACAGCCCGTCCGAACTCACGGAAGCCGCCAACTACCTCAACCAGAACTGCCTCGGGCTGGATTTCGACCAGGTGCGTGCCAGGGTTGTCGAGGAACTCCGCCAGTTGCGCATGGACATGTCCGAACTGATGACGGCAGCCCTGGAAGCCGGCAACCAGGCCGTGGCGGATACCTCAACCCAGTACGTGATCAGCGGCGAAAAGAACCTGCTCGGCATCGAGGATCTGTCATCCAACATGACGCGCCTGCGCCGCCTGTTCGACTTGTTCGAGCAGCGCACCGGGCTGGCCCAATTGCTCGAACTGTCGAGCCGTGCCGAAGGCGTACAGGTGTTCATCGGCGGCGAATCGGGCATTGCGCCGCTCGACGAATGTTCGGTGGTCGCCGCCCCCTACGAAGTCGATGGCCAGATCGTCGGCACCATCGGCGTGATCGGCCCGACCCGCATGGCTTACGAACGCGTGATTCCGATTGTCGACATCACCGCCAAACTGCTTACCTCCGCCCTGTCCGCCCCCTGAGCGCTCCCTGAGCGCGATCCGAACCATGCCACGCTACGCTCCCGAACCCGCGCCGAACCACGGCGCGACCCGCCGTACGGCCGTGCTGCTGGTGAATCTCGGCACCCCCGAGGCGCCGACCAAGTCTGCCGTGCGCCGTTACCTTGGCCAATTTCTCTGGGATCCGCGCATCGTCGAGATTCCGCGCCCGATCTGGTGGCTGATCCTGAACCTCTTCGTGCTCAACCTCCGCCCAGCCAAATCGGCCGCCAAGTACGCCAAGATCTGGTTGCCGGAAGGCTCGGCGCTGAAAGTGCACACCGAGCGCCAGGCCGCCCTGCTCAGGGGCTGGCTGGGCGAAGCGGGTACCCCCGACGTGACCGTGGCCTGGGCCATGCGCTACGGCCAGCCGTCGATCGCCAGCGTGCTCGACCGGCTCAAGGCCGATGGCGTCGAGCGCGTGCTGGTGGTCCCCGCCTACCCGCAATACGCGGCAAGCTCCTCGGGCAGCGTGATGGACGACGTCGCCGACTGGATCAAATGCACCCGCAACCCGCTGGAGATCCGCTTCATCAAGCATTTCCACGACGATCCCGGCTATATCGCCAGTGTCGTTGCCACGGTCACGGAATACTGGGCCGCACATGGACGCCCGGACAAACTGCTGATGAGCTTCCACGGCCTGCCCCGCCGCTCGCTCGATCTCGGCGACCCTTACTACTGCGAATGCCAGAAAACCGGGCGCCTGATCGCCGAAAGCCTCGGGCTGGCCAAGGAGGAGTACCTGATCACTTTCCAGTCGCGCTTCGGCAAGGCCGAGTGGCTGCAGCCCTATACCCAGGCCACGCTGGAAAAACTCGGCCACGAAAAAACCGGCCGCGTCGACGTGATCTGCCCCGGCTTCGTTGCCGACTGCCTGGAGACCCTGGAAGAAATCGCCATGGACTGCAAGGAGGAATTCCTTGCCTGCGGTGGCGGCGAATACCACTACATCGCGGCGATCAACGAACGGCCCGACTGGATCGCGGCGCTGGGCGGGTTGATGCATCGGCACCTTGCCGGCTGGACGCTGACGGCCACCACGGACAATCAAGCCAAACAGCGTGCGACGGCGCTTGGCGCAGCATCCTGACCTGCCCTTGAACTCACCGCATCAGTCCATATATCAGACTTAACTGATATATGGAGGCCCCCATGGCCGAAAGCATGATTGTCGTCTGCCCGCACTGCCATTCTCCCAACCGCCTGCCCGGCGAACGTCTGGGCGATGGCGCCACCTGCGGCAAGTGCAAGTCGGCCCTGTTCCGCGGCGAGCCGCTGGAACTCGACGCGACGAACTTTGACCGGCACATCGACCGCTCCGACGCTCCGGTGCTGGTCGACTTCTGGGCACCCTGGTGCGGCCCCTGTCGTGCCATGGCGCCGGCTTTCGCCGAAGCTGCCCGCCAACTGGAACCCGGGTTTCGCCTTGCCAAGGTGAATACCGAGGAGGAACAGCAGCTTGCGGCCCGCTTCAACATACGTTCGATTCCTACCCTCGCCCTGTTTCGCAATGGCCGCGAGGTGGCACGCCAGGCCGGCGAGATGGATACCGCCAGCCTGATGCGCTGGGCGCGCAGTCACACCTGAATATTTCTTGCCGCCGGCTCTTGAAGCAGCCGGGATCGCCCTCATCTGCGGCGGGTTTCTTGAGGAGCCCGACCCATGCAGGACAGTACTGACAAGACGAATCCCGAAGCGTTGCTGGATGCCGCCGCCGCAGAAAACGCCGAACCGCCAGCGCCGTCCGCAAGGGATACCGCCCCCGGCTCCGCCGGAGGCATAACTCCTGATTCCCAGCCCGCCGCCGAGGTGATGCCCAGCCTCGAAGAGATGCTGAAGACCGCCGAACTCAAGGCCGCCGAGCATCACGATGCCTGGTTGCGTGCCAAGGCCGAGACCGAAAACGTACGCCGCCGCGCCCAGGACGACATCGCCAAAGCCGGCAAATACGCCGTCGAGAAGTTCTCGGGAGAACTGCTGGCGGTGAAAGACAGTCTCGAAGCCGCGCTGGCCAACGAAAATCAGAGCGCCGAAAACCTCAAGTCCGGCGTCGAACTCACCTTGCGCCAGTTGATAGCCGCCTTCGAGAAATCGAATCTGGGCGAGATCAGCCCGCTGGGCCAGAAATTCGACCCGCACCTGCACCAGGCGATCAGCCAGGTCGAAGCCGACGGCGAACCGAACACGGTGATCACCGTGCTGCAAAAGGGCTATGCCCTGCACGGCCGCGTGATTCGGCCGGCGCTGGTGGTGGTTTCGAAAGCGAAAGCACCACCGGCGGCTTGAAGCCACCCGCAATACCCCCATATCAGGCGTAGAGATTCGTCGCGGGACATTCCCGGCGAGCAACATTTTTAAAGGAAAAATCATGGGCAAGATCATCGGCATCGACCTCGGCACCACCAACAGCTGCGTCGCCATCATGGAAGGCGGCAAGCCCAAGGTCATCGAAAACTCCGAAGGCGCGCGCACCACGCCGTCCATCGTCGCCTATGCGGAAGACGGCGAGATCCTTTGCGGCGCCTCGGCCAAGCGCCAGGCCGTGACCAACGCCAAGAACACCCTGTTCGCCGTCAAGCGGCTGATCGGCCGCCGCTTCGAAGAAAAGGAAGTGCAGAAGGACATCAACATGATGCCCTTCAAGATCGTCAAGGCCGACAACGGCGACGCCTGGGTCGAGGCCCGCGGCAACAAGATGGCGCCG
>CAJBYR010000104.1 GCA_903959855.1 uncultured beta proteobacterium | reverse complement strand
TCAGCCGGTCATTGCGGCTGCCGAAGATCTTTTTGAGTAAGCCGGTGATCATGAGGTACGCGGCCGCGCATCAGCCGGAAAAAGCAAAAGCGTGATTTTAACACGCAGGGACCGCAGGCTCTGCGCCGGAGGCGGGCCTCAGTTGCGCTTGGCGGCGGGCCGCTGGCCGTTCTGCGCCATGCGCAGGAAGCGGTCCGGATTCTGCGCGATGCCACGGATGCGCACCTCGAAATGCAGGTGCGGCCCGGTGGAACGGCCGCTGGAACCGACTTCGGCGATCTTCTGCCCGCGCTTTACCAGTTGTCCCGGCTTGACCAGCATTTTTGAGGCATGGGCGTAGCGCGTCGTGAGGTCCTTGCCATGGTCGATTTCAACCATGTTGCCGTACTGCGGGTGGCGCTCGGCAAATGCGACAACCCCGGAAGCAGCGGCACGGATACCTGTCCCCGGCATGGCAACGAAGTCGACACCCTCGTGCATCGCGCGCTCGCCGGTGAAGGGGTCGACGCGCCAACCGTAGGCCGACGCATTCCACTGCGCTTCCACCGGCAGGCTGGTGGGCAGCAAACTCTTCTTGATGCGGTCTTCCAGCATCTGCGACTCGATCATCGAGATCGTATCCGACTTGGCCTCGACCTGACGCGCCAGCGCATCGACGGCACGTTGCAGGTCAGTGGAAGACATGGAACTGGGGTTCACCAGGGGGCCGCCGCGGCCATCGGCCCTGGCCTCGAACGCCTTGAGTTCCTGCGGCTTGACGCCAGCCATCCCCGCCAGGCGCTCGCCCATCGTGTCCAGGCGCAATAGCTGGGCCTGCATCTCGCCCAGCTTGACCGCCATCACGTTAAGATTCTCGCGTACGAAATCCTTGGACTTCTCGGTTTCCGCGGCGTTCATCGCGCGCAGCAGATCCTGCAGGAAAGGCAAACGCAACTCAGCGGCATGGCGCACGGTGACGTAGGAGAAAACGGAGGAGAGCATCACCACAGATGCCGTCATCGCGCCGACAAAGAAAAACAGATGGCGCCACGTCAGCGTAATGCTTCTTGCAGTTGCAAGGCGATCGGAGACGAGAATAATATGCAAACTTCCCTCCCTTCAGTTTCTTTCCGGTTGGGCAGGCCAAAAGGCGCCCCGCCCGGAGAACTCATATTCGATGACATCGCGCAGCCTCCAGGAACACCTCGTGTCCGGCGACAGCATGGCGCGGCTCGCAAGCCACGCCCAACGTCTGCTCCAATTCCAGCGGTCTCTGGAAGCTGCACTTCCGGCGGCGCTTGCGCCGCATGTCCGGGTAGCCAACTTCCGTCTGGGGAAACTATTTATCCACGCCGCCAATGGCGCGGTCGCTGCGAAAGTCCGTCAACTCGGACCCAGGGTCGCCAGCGAATTGTCAAATAAGGGGGTAAAGGTTACCCAAATCGAGGTCCGAGTGCAAGCCGGGATCCCGGATTCACCGAAGGAGAGTCATGAAAGGCCAGTTTTACCGGGGTTAAGGCAGAAGCAAGGGCTAACTGCGCTGGCCCGAAAACTACCACCGGAGTCGCCCCTGAAGGTGGCGCTGGACCGTCTCCTGCAAAGCATCAAAGAATGATCAGGCGCTCCGCGGCCATCAGCAACAGGACAAAAAGAGCGAAGCCCAAGGCCCCGAGGGCCAGGCGGCCCGAGAGAATCAGGTAGCGCCGATCACGGGTGAACAACCAGGCAATGATGCCGCTGCCGATTGCAATCGCCGTGAGGATGGCGACGATACGCAGCACGAACATGGCTCAGATTGCTCAGGCCAGTCGCGGATACAGCGCCGCAATGCGGCCCGGGGCATCCTCGATGCGCTGGAAACTGACCAGTTCCCAGGCGGTGGCATCCGCCAGCAGGGCGCGCAGCAACTGGTTGTTGAGGGCATGGCCCGACTTGTGGGCGGCAAATGCGGCCAGCAGGGGGTGGCCGGCGAGATAGAGATCGCCGATGGCGTCGAGGATCTTGTGCTTGACGAACTCGTCGGCGTAACGCAATCCGTCGCTGTTGAGCACGCGGTACTCGTCCATCACGATGGCGTTTTCGAGGCTGCCGCCGAGGGCCAGGCCCTGGTCACGCAGCGACTCGACGTCCTGCATGAAACCAAAGGTGCGCGCCCGGGCAACGTCCTTCAGATATGACTGGTCGGCAAAATCGATGTGGGCGCGGGAGGCCGAACGATCCACCGCCGGGTGGTTGAAGACGATGGAGAAGTCCAGGCTGAAACCGTCGTAGGGCGAGAGGCGCGCCCATTTGTCGCCGTCCTTGACCTCGACGATCTTCTTCACGCGAAGGAATTTCTTTGCCGCGTTCTGCTCCTCGATCCCGGCGGACTGCAGCAGGAAGACGAAGGGCGCGGCGGAGCCGTCCATGATCGGCAGTTCGGCGGCATCGACGTCGACGTAGATGTTGTCGATGCCGAGGCCCGCCAGGGCCGACATCAGGTGCTCGACTGTGGCAACGCGGGCACCGTCCTGCTCCAGGCAGGAAGCCAGCCGCGTATCGCCGACGCCCAGCGGATCGGCCTTCAGGTCCACCGGCGGAGTCAGGTCGACGCGGCGAAACACCACTCCCGTATCGGGTTGCGCCGGGCGCAGCATGAGCGTCACCTTGGCGCCGGAATGGAGCCCGACGCCGGTAGCCTTGACCACGGATTTCAGGGTGCGCTGACGAAGCATGGATTCACTGTACAGGTGATTGCTGCAGGGCCGCAATTTTAGCACGCAAGCCCGGACCGACGGGGCAGGCACCCCTCGGTCCGGGCTTGCGGCGTGCGGATCTCAGTCCGACTGACGGCGCAGGAAGGCCGGGATGTCGTACTTGTCCACACCGGATGCGGCCATCTGCTCGACCTGCGAATTGCGCGGGCTGCCGCGACCGCTGACGCTGACGCTGGACAGGTCAATCCCGGCCTGCACGCTGGTGACATCGAACACCGGCAGGTTGTCGGTGCCGGTACGCAAGCCGCGCGCCTCGGTCTCGACCACGCGCATGCTCGGCTTGGCCGCCTGCACGCCGACCACGCCAAGGCCGGTGGCGACAACCGTAACGCGCAGCTGGTCTTCCATGGACTCGTCGAACACCGCGCCGCAAATCACGGTCGCCTCGGGCGCCGTGTACTGGCGGATCGTCTTCATCACCTCCTTGTACTCCTTGAGGCCCAGCGTATTGCTGGCGGTGATGTTGACCAGCACGCCACGTGCGCCGGACAGTTCGACGCCTTCCAGCAGCGGACTGGCGACGGCCTCTTCGGCGGCAACGCGGGCGCGATCAACGCCGGCGGCGACGGCGGAACCCATCATCGCCTTGCCCATCTCGCCCATCACGGTGCGCACGTCCTCGAAGTCGACGTTGACCAAGCCCGGCACATTGATGATTTCAGCGATGCCGCCCACCGCGTTGCGCAGCACGTTGTCGGCGGCCATGAAGGCCTCGAGCATGCTGACCTCGTCGCCGAGAACCTCTTCCAGTTTCTCGTTGAGGATCACGATCAGCGAATCGACATGGCGCGAGAGTTCTGCCACGCCTTCCTCGGCCAGGCGTTTGCGCTTGCCCTCGTACTCGAAGGGCTTGGTCACCACGGCCACGGTGAGGATACCCAGTTCGCGCGCCACCTCGGCGACGACCGGGCCGGCGCCGGTGCCGGTGCCACCGCCCATGCCGGCGGTGATGAATACCATGTGCGCACCCTGCAGTGCTTCGGCGATGCGCTCGCGCTCCATCAGCGCCAGCTCGCGCGCCTTTTCCGGCTTGCCGCCGGCGCCGAGACCCGGCCCGAGCTGCAGCTTGACGTGGGCATTGCTCTTCTTCAGCGCCTGTGCATCGGTGTTGCAGCAGATGAATTCGACTCCGCCGACGCCTTCGCGGATCATGTGATCCACCGCGTTGCCGCCGGCACCGCCGACCCCGACCACTTTGATCACGGTCGAATTGCCATCCGACCCCGGCCCTGCCACTTCCTCTAGTTCAAACATGCCTGCCTCCTGAAAAAGACCACTGCCTCAAAAGTTTCTCGTGAACCACGCCTTCATTCGCGCCAGAACCTGCCCGAAGCTTCGCGGGCTTTGCACCTTCATGCCGCGCTGACGCTGCGCCACCCCTTCCAACAACAAACCCATGGCCGTGGAGTGGCGCGGATTGCGCACGAAATCGCGCAAATTGCCGTCGTAGTGCGGCATCGCCAGCTTCACGGTATTGTGAAAAATCTCCTCGCCCAGATCCGCCATGCCCGGCATCTGCGCCGCGCCGCCGGTGAGCACGATGCCGGCGCGCAGCAGGCGCTCCTTGCCGCTGCGCTGCAATTCTTCCTGCACCTTCTGGAATATCTCCTCGACCCGCGGCTGGATGAAGCCGGCCAGGGTCTGGCGCGACAGCTGGGTCGACGGACGGTCGCCGACGCCCGGCACCTCGATCATTTCTTCCGGATCGGCCAGCTGCTGCAGGGCAACGCCATAGCGGATCTTGATGTCCTCGGCGTCCTGGGTCGAGGTGCGCAGGGCGATGGCAATGTCATTGGTAAGCTGGTCACCGGCGATCGGTATCACTGCGGTGTGGCGGATCGCGCCGTGCACAAAGACGGCGACGTCGGTGGTGCCGCCACCGATGTCGACCAGGCAGACGCCGACGTCCTTTTCGTCCTCGGTCAGCACCGCATAGCCAGAGGCCAGCGGCTGCAACACCAGGTCGACGACTTCGAGACCGCAGCGATGCACGCACTTGACGATGTTCTGCACCGCCGTCACGGCGCCGGTCACGAGGTGCACCTTGACGTCGAGGCGCTTGGCATCCATGCCGATCGGCTCCTTGACGCCGTCCTGGCCATCGACGATGAATTCCTGCACCAGCGTGTGCAGGATCTGGTCGTCGGCGGAAATCGAAGTGGCGTTGGCGGCCTCGATGGCATGCTCGACATCGGCCTGGGTGACCTCCTTGTCGCGCACCACGGCCATGCCGGTGGAATCCTTGCTCTTGATGTGGCTGCCGGCGATGCCGGTATAAACCTCGCGCACCTTGCAGCCGGCCATCATCTCGACTTCGGCGATGGCGCGCGAGATCGAATTTACAGTAGCCTCGATGTTGATCACCATGCCGCGCTTGAGGCCGGTGGACTCCTGGCTGCCGAGGCCGAGCACGTTCAACCGCCCCTCGGCGTCCAGTTCGCCGACGATAGCGACTATCTTGGAAGTGCCGATGTCGAGGCCGACAATCAGATCGCGTTTCGTTTCCTTGCTCATGACTGCCCTGCTGTTCGCGGCCGCAATGCAAAGCCGTTCGGGTAACGCATATCCACCGTGCCGATCGTCGGCAGGCGGCCCTTCACCGCGGCGCTGGCCGCTGCATAGTTCGCCGCATAGCGGTCGAGACGCTCCGCCAGCGGATGCTTGGGCTGGTCACGCCCCAGTTCCAGCACCACGCCGTCGTCAAGCTTCACCTGCCACGCCTCGCGCGCCGAGAGATGCACCAGCACCGGCTTGCGTCCGGTGCTCGCCAGCGCATCGCTGAAGGCGCGGAAGCGTTCCAGCACGCGCGGCGCCGACCCTTCGGGGCCGATCAGGCGCGGCAAGGCGGCCTCGCTGCTGGCGGCAAACACCTCGCCATGCACGCCGACCAGTCGCGACTCGCCTTCCTGCGGTGTCCAGCGTGCCACCGCCTGATGCTCCTCGATGCTCAGTTCCACCCCGTCCGGCCACAGCCGCCGCAGCGATGCGGAGCGCACCCAGGGCATGCGTTCAAAGGCGGCACGCGAGGCATCCAGATTCACGGTAAAGAAATTGCCGGTCAGCACCGTGCGCGCCGTGTGCTCGATCTGCGCCCGCGACACCTGCTCCACCCGCGTCGAAACCACCACCTGCTGCAACGGAAAAGCCGGAAGGTTTTGCAGCGCCACTGCGGCCGACCACGCCAGCAGCGCACCGCCGATCAGGAACAGCAGGTCGGCGAGCAGGTTCATCATCACCGGCCGATCCCAGAAGCCGTCGCCGGCGTCCTTGTCGGTCCTGCGATTGGCGGTGGAGCGCTTAGCCATGCGCCGCCCCCGTGAGAAGTTCCAGCACCAGTTGCTGGAAGGGAATACCCGCCGCTCGCGCCGCCATCGGCACCAGGGAATGATCGGTCATTCCCGGTGAGGTGTTGGCTTCCAGGCAATAAATGCCGCCAGCGGCATCCAGCATCAGGTCGACCCGTCCCCAGCCGCGCCCGCCCAACACCCGGAAGGCGCGCAACGCCAACTCGCGCATCTCGGCCTCGCGCACCTCACCCAGCCCGCTGGGGATGCGGTACTCGGTATCGTCGCGCAGATACTTGGCCTCGTAGTCGTAGAACTCGGTGGCCGGTACGATGCGGATCACCGGCAGCGCGCGCTCGCCGAGGATGCCGACGGTGTATTCGCCGCCGGCAAGGAACTTCTCGGCGATCACGCAGCGGTCGTGGCGTGCCGCAAGTTCATAGGCCGCGCGCAAACCGCCCGCGGTCTTGACCTTGCTGATGCCGATGCTGGATCCCTCGTTTGCCGGCTTGACGAAGATCGGCAGACCCAGGCGGGCTTCCACCGCCGCGAGATCGCTATCGTCGTCGAGCACGACATATTCCGGCACGGGCAGGCCGGACGCCTGCCAGACCAGCTTGCTGCGCCATTTGTCCATGGCCAGGGCCGAGGCCAGCACGCCGCTACCGGTGTAGGGGATGTCAAGCAGGTCGAGCGCACCCTGCAAGCTGCCGTCCTCGCCACCACGTCCGTGCAGGGCGATGAATACGCGCTGGAAGCCTTCCCCGTGCAGGACTTCGAGCGGCTTGTCGCGTGGATCGAAGGCGTGGGCGTCGACGCCGCCGGCGCGCAGTGCGGCCAGCACGGCAGCCCCGCTTTTCAGCGAGACATCGCGCTCGGCCGACTTGCCGCCCATCATCACCGCCACCTTGCCGAAAGCCATCAAACCCCTTCCCCGTCCTGCCTTGCCACACCGACGATGCGCACCTCGCGCACCAGCGGAATCCCGAACTTTTCGCGGACTTCCGCCTGAATCCGGCCGATTAGCATTTCTATCGCACTCGCGCTGGCCGCACCCTCGGGATTAACGATGAAATTCGAATGCTTTTCGGAAACCTGCGCGCCGCCGATCTGTGTGCCCTTGAGCCCGGCGGCCTCGATCAGGCGTGCGGCATGATCGTCGGGCGGATTGCGGAACACCGAACCGGCGTTCGGCAATTGCAGCGGCTGCTTTGCCACCCGCCACTCCAGCAACTCGCGCATCCGTCCGCGCGCCACCTCGACGTCGCCCGGCGGAAAGCGGAACCACGCCGCAGCGAAGATCTCGTCGGTGGCGCACTTCAGGCCGACGTGGCGGTAAGCAATGGCGAAATCCTCGACGCTACGCAGCACACGCTCGCCCTGGCGATTCAGCATCAGCACCTGGTCGACATAGCGCCAGGTTTCACCGCCATGGCAGCCGGCGTTCATCGCCAGCGCACCGCCGACCGTGCCGGGTATGCCGGCAAGGAACTCGGCCTCGGCGCAGCCGGCGTTGGCGACGAAACGCGCCAGCTTGGGCGAGGCCACGCCGGCTTCCGCATAGAAGCGGCCGTCGTCCTCGCGGCGCAGCGTGGAGAGCGCGCCGTGGGTGAAGATCGCCGTGCCGTCGAAACCGCCGTCGCGCACCAGCAGGTTGCTACCCAGGCCGACCAGCAGCAGCGGCTCGTCGTGACGCAGGCGAGCGAGAAACACGGCGAGATCGTCAAGGTCGGCCGGGAAGTAGGCGCGCGCCACCGGTCCGCCGGCGCGCCACGACACATGGCTCGCCATAGCCTCGTCCGCCTTGATCTGGCCGCGCAGTTCAGCCATCGGCCAGCTTTCCCGGCACCCCGCCGATGGACCCTGCGCCCATGGTGATCACCACGTCGCCGTCGCGAACGGCAGCTAGTATCGCTTCCGGCATCGCGGCAATCTCCTCGACGAACACCGGCTCGATCTTGCCGGCGACACGCAGCGCGCGCACCAGGCTGCGGCCCTCGGCGGCGATGATCGGGGCTTCGCCGGCGGCATACACCTCGCCCAGCAGCAGCGCATCGACGCCCGCCAGCACCTTGACGAAATCCTCGAAACAGTCGCGGGTGCGGGTGTAGCGGTGCGGCTGGAAGGCCAGCACCAGGCGGCGACCGGGAAAGGCGCCGCGTGCGGCGGCCAGCGTCGCGGCCATCTCGACCGGATGGTGGCCGTAGTCGTCGACCAGCGTGAAAGTGCCGCCGCCCGGGCAGGCGATCTCGCCGTAGCGCTGGAAGCGCCGCCCGACCCCGCGGAAATCCGCCAGGGCCTTGATGATCGCCGTATCGCCAACGCCGACTTCCGTGGCCACCGCAATCGCCGCCAGGGCATTGAGCACGTTGTGGCGACCGGGCAGGTTGAGCACGATGGGCAGCCGGCTGACGCTGCCATTGGTGCGCACGCAGTTGAAGCGCATGGTGCCGGCATCGGCGACGATGTCCTCGGCACGGAAGTTCGCTGCGCTGTCGATGCCGTAGGTGACGATCTGCTTGCTGACGCGGGGAATGATCTCGCGCACATTGGCGTCGTCACCACAGACCACGGCCACGCCATAAAAGGGCAGCCGGTGCAGGAAATCGACGAAGGCCTGTTTCAGGCGGCCGAAATCATGGCCGTAGGTTTCCATATGGTCGGCATCGATGTTGGTGACCACCGAGACCACAGGCGAAAGGAACAGGAAGGAGGCATCCGACTCGTCGGCCTCGGCGACCAGAAATTCGCCACTGCCGAGTTTGGCGTTGGCACCGGCGGAATTGAGGCGGCCACCGATGACAAAGGTCGGGTCGAACCCCCCTTCGGCAAGGCAGGAGGCAGCCAGGCTGGTCGTCGTCGTCTTGCCGTGGGTGCCGGCGATGGCGATGCCCTGCTTCAGGCGCATCAGTTCGGCCAGCATCTGGGCGCGCGGCACCACCGGCACGCGACGCTCGCGGGCCATCTGCACCTCGGGGTTGTCCTCCTTGACCGCGGTGGACACCACGACGGCATCGGCCTGGGCGACATTCTCGGCGGCATGCCCGATGGTGACGCGGATGCCGCGCTCGGCGAGGCGTTGCGTGGTGGCGCTGGCTCCGAGGTCGGAACCGCTGACTTCATAGCCCTGGTTGGCGAGCACCTCGGCGATGCCCGACATGCCCGAACCGCCGATGCCGACGAAGTGGATACGCTTGACTTTGTGCTTCATGCTGCCTCCACCGGGCCGCCCCTGGGAGGCAGCAAGCAAATTGAATGGAGCGGGCTACGACCGCGAACCGTGATCACCCCCTTCCTTGGGGCGAAGGCAGGGTTTCGTGGAGCACTGCTCCGCGCTGCCGCAGCCGGCCGGCTATGCAGAGCCGGCCGTGGGACGGGGGTTGGGGGGAAGGTGGTCATGTGTTTCCTTTCCGCGCCAGCTGGGCGCAGGCCGCAGCCACTTCCGCCGTGGCCTCCGGGCGCGCCAACTCGCGCGCCTTTTCGGCCATCTGCGCCAGCTGCGGGCGCGAAAGATTCCGGATCTCGGCCAGGTGCTGCGGCGTCATCTGCTCCTGCGGCAGCAGGATGGCCGCGCCGGCGCTGCTGAGGAAGCGCGCGTTCGAGGTCTGGTGGTCATCCACCGCATGCGGGAATGGCACCAGCAGGCTGGCGACGCCCGCCGCCGCGAGCTCGGCCACCGTCAGCGCGCCGGCGCGGCAGATCACCAGGTCGGCCCATTCGTAGGCCCCTGCCATGTCCTCGATGAAGGACACACATTCCGCCTTCACGCCTTCCGAAAGGTAAAGGCTCTTCAGCAGCGGCAAATGCTTCTCGCCCGACTGATGCACGACAATCGGCCGGTCCTTTTCATCGATCAGCGCCAGCGCCTTGGGCAATGTTTCGTTCAATGCCTGGGCGCCGAGACTGCCGCCCACCACCAGAATCCGCAGCGGGCCGTCGTGCTGCTGATAACGGAGAGTCGGCGCCGGCAGTGCGGCAATTTCGGGGCGGACCGGATTGCCGACCCATTGCCCCTTGCGCAGGACATCGGGGAAACCCGTCATCACCCTGTCGGCAACACCGGCCAACACCCTGTTAGCCAATCCCGCGACCGAATTCTGCTCGTGCAGTACTAGGGGAACACCGCGCAGCACCGCCATCATGCCGCCGGGAAAGCTGACATAGCCGCCCATGCCCAGCACCACGTCGGGACGGATGCGCGCGAGTTGCTGCCAGGCCTGGGCGAAGCCGCGCAACAGATTGAGCGGCAGCAACAACTTGCGCAGCAAACCCTTGCCGCGCAAGGCCGAGAAGCGCACCCAGGCCATCTCGTAGCCGCGACCGGCGGTGAGCTTCGCCTCCATGCCTTCGGCATTGCCCATCCAGGCGATCTTCCAGCCCTGGTTACGCAGATATTCGGCCACCGCCATCCCCGGCATGATGTGCCCACCTGTTCCGCCGGCCATGACGAGCAAGGTCTGGGTCATACCTGCTGCCCCCGCATCAACTGCCTGTTCTCCCAGTCCACCCGAAGCAGAATTCCCAGCGCCAAACAATTCGCCAGGATGCCGGAGCCGCCGAAACTCATCAGCGGCAGGGTCAGGCCCTTGGTGGGCAACAGGCCCATGTTCACGCCCATGTTGATGAAGCCTTGCACACCGAGCCAGATGCCGACGCCTTGCGCTACCAGGCCGGCATGGACGCGGCCGAGCACCAGGGCCTGGCGGCCGATGGCAAAACAGCGCTGCACCAGCAGCGCGAACAGGCCGACGACGAACAGGACGCCGACGAATCCGAGTTCTTCGGCGATTACCGCCAGCAGGAAATCGGTGTGCGCCTCGGGCAGGTAGAACAGCTTTTCGACGCTGGCGCCGAGGCCGACGCCGAACCATTCGCCGCGGCCGAAGGCGATCAGCGCGTGCGACAACTGGTAGCCCTTGCCATAGGCGTCCTGCCACGGGTCCATGAAACCGAAGATGCGCTCGCGCCGGTAAGGCGAGGCCCAGATCATGATCACGAAGCTGATCGCCAGCAGCAGCACGAGGCCGCCAAAGATGCGCACGTTGATGCCGCCGAGGAAGAGGATCCCGGTGGCAATCGCCAGGATCACAACCAAGGCGCCGAAGTCCGGTTCCTTCAGCAGCAGGAAGCCGATCAGCACCATCACCAGTGCCATCGGCCCGAAACCGCGCAGGAAGCTGCCCATGTCGTCGAGCTTGCGCGCCGTGTAGTCAGCGGCATACAGAACGGCAAAGAGCTTCATCAGTTCCGAGGGCTGGAGATTCACCGGGCCCAGCCCGATCCAGCGCTGAGCGCCATTCACCGAGCGACCGACATGTGGGACCAGCACCAGCACCAGCAGGGCGACGCCGGCGACGAACAGCCAGGGTGAGGCCTGCTGCCATAGGCGCAACGGAATCTGGAAAGCGGTGATGCCGGCGATCAAGCCGATGGCGAGGAACACCGAGTGGCGGAACAGGAAGTACGCCGACTGATGTCCGGTAAAGCGGCTGCCTTCGGCCATGGCGATCGACGATGAGTACACCATCACCAGGCCAAGCAACAGCAAGCCCAGCGCCGGCCACAGCAACAGGCCGTCGAGCTCGGCAGGCGCCCGCTGCGCGCGCAGCGACGGCAAGGCGTAGCCGTGGCTCATCGCCCGCCTCCCAAGACCTTTACGGCAGCAATGAAAGCCTGCGCGCGGTGCTCGTAGTTGCGGTACATGTCGAAACTGGCGCAGGCGGGTGACAGCAAGGCGGCATCGCCGGTCTTAGCCAGGGCTGCCGCGCGGCGCACCGCGTCATCCATGTCGGTGGCAGATTGCACCGTGATACCGGCCGACGCGATGGTCTGGCCGATGGCCGGACCGTCACGCCCGATCAGGATCGCGGCGCGGGCATGCCTGGCCACGGCATCACACAGCGGCGAAAAATCCTGTGCCTTGCCGTCACCCCCCAGGATCACCACGCACTTGCGGTCATTCATGCCGCCCAGTCCGCTCAGCGCGGCAACGGTGGCGCCGACATTGGTGCCCTTGGAATCGTCGTACCAGGTGACGCCGTCGATCTCGGCCACTTTCTCGACGCGGTGCGGCAGGCCGCGGAAGCTGCGCAAGGCCGGCAGCAGGGCATTGGCGTCAAAGCCAAGCGCCGCACACAGTGCCAGCGCGGCCATGGCGTTCGCGGCATTGTGCAGACCGGCCAGCGGCAGTTCGGCTAGCGGCAGAAGAAAGCGGTCGCCCTGCACCAGCCAGGGCTCGCCCCGATTTTCGCGAATACCGAAATCGTCTGCGCTGCCGGGAACGTCGAGGCCGAAGCTGATGATGCGATGGCCGGCCAGGGCCATGCGCCGCACTCGCGCATCGTCGCGGTTGAGCACCTGGATGCCGGGGGCGCCCGGCGGGCTCTGGAAAATCGCGGTCTTGGCCGCGGCATAGTGGTCGACGTCATCGTAGCG
>CAJBYR010000103.1 GCA_903959855.1 uncultured beta proteobacterium | reverse complement strand
GGCGATGGCCGAGCACCGGCAGCCAGCTGCCATGCACCGCGCGTGCGAGCTGCCCGCGGTTTTCCGCGAGCAGGGTCAGCAGCTCGGCCGGCTGGTCGCTGTGCCAGTCGCCATCGATCCAGCTTTCGCCGAAGCCGATGTCGCCTTCCGCCAGTACGCGCTGGAACACGCACTCGTCATTGACCTGCAGCGTGGCACGCTCGGCGCCATGGCCGAGCATCAGCGTTTGTCCGTCGGGCAGGAGCAGGCGCAGGCTGCCGCCTTCCATGTTCTGCAGCAGCTTGATCGCGGTGCGCGTTGCCGGCGCCAGGGACGACGGGGCTGTGGCACGTTGGCGCGACAGCGGAAGGGAGTTCGAAGCCAGGGTGTTCATCGGGTGGTCTCCTGCAGGGGAGGTTGCGGACGGGAATGGAAGACGGCGCGTTTCAGCCACAGCTGCACGGCCTGCCAGTGGATGCGCCAGACCACGGCCAGGGTCAGCAGCGGCTGGCGCAGCAGGGCGCGGCGCGCGGCGGCGGCATCGAGTGCTTGCGGCCGGCCTTCAAGCGCGGTAGCCAGTACGCGTTCGCCATCGAGCCAGTAATCGAGTTCGACGCGGCGACGTTGCGTTCCGAGGTCGAAGCGGAAGCGGTACTCGCCGGCCACCGGGAAGAAGGGCGAGACATGGAAGATCTTGCGCGCCGTAAGCGTGTCGGCGGCGGTGATCGGGTGCTGGTCGGCGTGGGCGACGAGGTAGTTGTGATGATCGCCGAAGGTGTTGCGGACTTCCGCCAGCACCGCGCGCAAGGCGCCGGCGCGGTCATGGCAGAACCAGAAGCTGACCGGATTGAAGACGAAACCGAACAGGCGCGGAAAGGTCTGCAGCACGACTTCGCCGTCGGCTGTGGCTATGCCTTCGGCGGCCAGCAGGCGACGGATCCACGGCTCGGGCGGCGAGCCGTCGCGCGCGCCGTGGTCGCGGAAGCGCAGGCTGAGCGGGCGGGCGCGTTCGACGCCGAACCAGCCGTTGCCGGCGTCCTGCAATTGCGACAGCGGCAGCGCCAGGAAGAACAGCGGGTAAACGAAAGCGTGCGCGGCCGGGCTTTGCCGCGCGGCAAAGCGCGCGTGCATCACCGTCCCGGTGCACAGCATGGATGTCATGCGGCGCTTTCGATGCTTGCCGTGGCGTCCTGCCAGGGCGCCGGACAGCCGAGGTGCCCGGCCACGTTCAGCGCCGAGGCCAGGCCGTCCTCGTGGAAGCCGTAACCGCCCCAGGCGCCGCAGAACCACAGGCGTTCGACACCCTGGATGGCATGCAGCTGCGCCTGGGCACCGATCGCCGCCTGGTCGAACAGCGGATGGTCGTAGTCCCAGTCGCCGATCACGGTGGCCGGGTCGGGTTCGACGTGCGGGTTGAGCGAGACGATCACCGGTGTCTCGACCGGCAGCGGCTGCAGCTGGTTGATCAGGTAGGAGACGCTGACCGGCTGCACGCCGTTGCAATCCGCGCCGGCCATGTAGTTCCATGCCGACCAGACGCGCGGGTCGCGCGGCAGCAGGCGCCGGTCGGTATGCAGCACGGCGCGGTTGCGCTGGTAGCGGATGGCGCCGAGGATGCGCCGCTCGGCGGCACTGGCTGCGGTGCCCAGCAGGGCAAGGGCCTGGTCGCTGTGGCAGGCCAGCACGACTTCGTCGTAGCGTTCGCATTCGCCGCCGGGCAGGCCCAGCCAGACGCCGTCGGCCTCGCGCAGCACCGATTTCACGGGTGTGGCGAGGCGCACGTCGGAAAGTGTCGCGGCGATGCGTTCGACATACTGGCGGCCGCCGCCCTTGACCGTGCGCCACTGCGGCCGGTCGGCAATCTGCAGCAGACCGTGGTTGCGGGCGAAGCGGACGAAGGTGGTCAGCGGATAGCCGAGCATGGCCTCGGTCGGGCAGGACCAGATCGCTGCCGCCATCGGCAGCAGGTACCAGTCACGGAACTCGGCGCTGTAGCGCTCGCGCTCGAGATAGGCGCCAAGGGTCAGCTCCGGAAGCGCGCCGGCAGTCGCGCGGTTGAAGCGCAGCGTGTCCTGCAGCATGCGCCAGAAGCCGGGCCGCGACAGGTTGCGCTTTTGCGCGAACAGCGTGGCCAGGCTGGCACCGGCCCATTCGAGTTCGGGCTCGACCAGGCTGACGGCGAAGGACATCTCGCTGGCTACAGTGTCGATCTCGAGTTCGCCAAACAGCGCGGTCAGGTTCGGGTAGGTGCGATGGTTGAACACCAGGAAGCCGGTATCCACCGGAAAGCGCTGCCCGGCCAGATCGACATCCACCGTGTGGGTGTGTCCGCCGAGGTAGTCGCCGGCCTCGAACAAGGTGACGGCGTGGTGCTGGCGCAGCAACCAGGCGGCGGAAAGGCCGGCAATGCCGGCACCGACGACGGCGATCTTCATCGCCGGCTCGCGCGCGGGTCGCGCTGCGACTGCGGTACGGGGACGGGACGCGGGTTTTGCAGGCGGTCGGCAAGCCGCAGCAACAGCGCGCCAAAGGCGAGGCCGATAAGTAGATCAAGCATTTTTGCCCTCGATCAGCGCGTAGGCCGAGTGGTTGTGGATCGATTCGAAGTTTTCCGAGGCCACCGACCAGACGCCGATGCGCGGCTCGTCCTGCAGGCGCAGGGCGATGTCGCGCACCAGATCCTCGACAAACTTGGGGTTGTCGTAGGCGCGCTCGGTGACCCATTTTTCATCGGGGCGCTTCAACAGGCCGAAGACCTCGCAGGAGGCCTCTTCCTCGGCGACGCGCACCAGTTCCTCGATGCTCATGTCGGCGTGCAACTGCACGCGCAAGCTCAGGTGCGAGCGCTGGTTGTGCGCGCCGTAGTCGGAGATTTCCTTGGAACAGGGGCACAGGCTGGTGACCGGCACCGTCACCGCCAGCGCCATCTCCACGTTGCCGTCAGCTCCGGCCCAGATATCGATGCCGGCATCGATGTCGAGCAGGCTGGCGACGCCCGAGACCGGCGCCGTCTTGCGGATGAAATAGGGAAAGCGCAGTTCGATGCGGCCCGAGTCGGCCTGCAGGTGCAGCAGCATTTCGGCGAACATCTGGCGCAGGTCGTGCAGGCCGAGGGCGGGGCGCGGACGCTCCAGCAATTCGACGAAGCGCGACATGTGGGTGCCCTTGACCTCCGGCGGCAGGCCGACGCTCATGGTCAGGGTGGCGATCGTGGGATGGGCGGCGCCGGCGGCATCGAGCAGGGTCAGCGGATAGCGCAGGCCCTTGACGCCGACCTGTTGGATCGCCAGTCGGCGGTGGTCCGGGCTGGCCTGGATGTCGGGCAGGAAGCAGATGCGGTCGGGTGCGTTCATGGGATTCTCCTGGGGCTGGGGGTGGTTCAGGGTTTTTCGACGAGCAGGCGCTCGATCTGGGTGATCAGCTCCCGGCCTTCCGGGGCGACCTTGCTGTCGAAGCTGGCGACGCGGGTGCCGCTGCGGTCGATCAGGTACTTGTGGAAGTTCCACTTCGGCGCGCTGCCGGTCTTGGCGATCAGTTGCTTGTAGAGCGGGTGGGTCCTGGGCGCGGCGATGTCGGTCTTGGCCATCATCGGAAACTTGATGCCGTAGGTGCTGCGGCAGAAGTCGGCGATTTCCTTTTCCGTTCCCGGCTCCTGCGAGCCGAAGTCGTTGGACGGAAAGCCGAGCACGACCAGCCCGCGATCCTTGTATTTGTCGTAGACAGCCTCAAGCCCTTCGTATTGACCCGTGTACCCGCAAAAGCTCGCCGTGTTGACCACCAGGACGACTTTTCCCTGATACTGGCAGAGCGTCTGCGGCGCTCCGTCCTGCAGGCGGGGCACCGTGTGATTGAGCAGGGCCGGGCAGTTGGCGGCCACGGCAGGCGCGGCTGCGAGGCTGGCGGCAAGTAGCGGCAGGACGAGAACCAAGTGGCGAAGCGACATAAATTGTCCTAGACAAAATCAGTTGATGGCCCTAAGATAGCGACTCGAACCTGAGATGTCAACCGCTTTGTCTTGGACAAAAAGACTATATGAACAGTAGCCCGCTTGCTCAAATCCCTGCCGTCGAAACCGGTATCGGAATTTCCGCCGTAGAACGCGACGTTGGCCTTGGCAAGGACACGCTGCGGGTCTGGGAGCGTCGCTACGGTTTCCCGACGCCGCTGCGCGACAGCTTCGGCGAGCGCGTCTATCCCGCCGAGCAGGTGGCCAAACTGCGCCTGGTCAAGCGCCTGATGGACCAGGGCCAGCGCCCCGGCAAGCTGCTGGGACAGTCTGTGGCAGCGCTGAATGAACAACTCGGCACGCCCGCCACGACCGGCGACGCTGACGCTACGGCGGATTGGGTGGTCCCGCTGCTCAAGCAGCGCGAGCTGGACCGGTTGCGCGGCGAACTGTCGCAGCGCCTGGCGCGCGAGGGGCTGCAGCGCTTCGTGATCGAGACCGTCCCCGCGCTCAACCGCCGTATCGGCGACGGCTGGATGAGCGGCGAGATAGAGATTTTCGAAGAGCACTTGTACACCGAGCTGATCCAGAACCTGCTGCGCGCGTCGATCCACGGCTTGTCGAGCCGCGGCACGACGCCCCGGGTGCTGCTGACCACGATCAAGGACGAGGAGCACCAGCTCGGCCTGCTGATGGTGGAAGCCCTGCTGGCGGCCAACGGCGCGGCTTGCGTTTCGCTCGGTGCGCAAACGCCGGTCGGCGATATCGCCGGCGCGGCGCGTGCGACGGGAGCCGAGATCGTGGCGCTCTCGTTTTCCGGCGCCTGCCCCTGGCGCAAGGCGCGCGACAGCCTGATCGAACTGCGTGCCGCGCTGCCACCGGCCGTGGCGCTGTGGGCGGGCGGCGCCGGCCTGGCCGGGCGGGCGCGCAAGCTGGCCGGGGTGCTGACCATCGAAGGGCTCGGCGATATCGCCGTGACGCTCGCCGACTGGCGCGCCGGGCGCACCGGCTAGCCGATCGTCAGGGCGTTTTCGTCGGCGGTGGGCGGCTCGAACCAGCCCAGCTGCTTTTCCAGAACGTCCACTGTCGCTTCCGACGCGTCACCGCTGCGGGACAGGATGCGCTCGCGCAATTGGTCGACTCTTGCCGTGGCGTGCCACAGGCTGAATTCGACCCCCAGTTCGCGGGCCAGCTGGCGGAACGCGTCGCGCTCGGCGCGACGCAGGAAGGCGGCGTCGACGATCACCGGCCAGCCGGCGGCAAGCAGGGTGCGTGCCGCGGACAGCAGCGCGGCGTAGGTGCGGGTGGTGGCTTCCTGCGTGTAAATCCCCTGGTCCTGTGCCGAGCCGCTGGCCGCCAGCGGCGCCAGGCCGAACAGGCGTTTGCGTTCGACGTCGGAACGCAGGCGGATCAGGCTGCCGGCATCGGCCCGGCCGGGGTCGAGCAGACGGGCGGTGGCTGCCGTGGTCTTGCCGGAGCCGGAAAGGCCGCAGGTGATCGTGAGAGTCGGCGCTGGTGCGGCGGCGATTTTCCACGCCAGTTCGAGATAGACGCGTGCACTAGCTATGTCTCCCTCGGCCGCCGCCGCGTCTTCCTGGCGCGCGCGAAGCACAGCGATCTTGGCGCGTACTACGGCGCGATACACCGCGTAGAAGCGCAACACTGCGGTCGCGCCGAAATCGCCGCCGGCCTCCAGCCAGGCATTCAGCAGCCAGGCCGCCAGGCCCGGTTGGTCATGGTCGAGCAGGTCAATCCAGACGAAGGCGATCTCGCTGACCGGATCGTTCCAGCGGAAATCGTCGCTGAACTCGATGCAGTCGAAGGCGGTGACATGGCCGTCGATCAGGACCAGATTCCCCAGGTGCAGATCGCCGTGGCCTTCGCGGATGCAGCCGCCCTGTTTGCGTGCCGCGAAATCGGCGGCGCGGAGGGCGAATTCGTCATCGGTCCAGTCGGCGAGATGTCCGACCAGTCGCTGATCGGTCTGCGGCAGCAATTGGTGCAACTCGATAAAATTTTCGCGCGCGGCCGCCAGCACCTGGGTCGGCGCGCCGAAGCGACTGTCCCTCGGGGCTGCCGCAGACGCGGCATGGAAGCCGACCAGAGTTGCCGCCAGTTGCGCAATTTGTTGCGGGCGCAATTCGCCCCGCGCCGCGACGTGATCGAGTCGCCCGGCCTCGTCGAAGCGCCGCATGCGCACCGCCCATTCAATGGCGGGCAGTGCCCCGATCACCGGTTGCAGAGCGCTGCCGCCGATGGGCACCACATCCAGGTAAAGCCCGGCGGCGAGCCGGCGATTGAGTTCCAGTTCGGCGCGGCAGCAGGCTTCGCGCTTGTCGAGGCTGCCGTAGTCGAGGAAGGGCAGCGTGACCGGCTTCTTGATCTTGTAGGCGAAACTGTCCGCGAGCAGCACCCACGAGGCGTGGGTTTCGATCAGTTCAGGCGCCCCGGCGGGATGGGGGAAACCATAACCGGCGAGCAGTCGGGCAATCAGCGGCGGCAGGGGGTCGGTCATGGTGCGGTGGTGCCGACGCGGCGACGGCCTGCCGCCGCCGGATCAGTGCGGGCTGTCCTCGCGCATTACGGCGGGCAATTCGATGTCGAACAGCGCGCCCTGCTCGCCCACGGCCAGCGTGCCGCCCATGTCCCCGAGGCGCTGCGCGACGATCTCCATGCGGTTGGCCTTCAGGCTTTGTTCCTCGGGTCCGAGCGCCTTGCCATCGGGTTCGGCGCGCACGCGGATGCGCACGCCCTTGCTGCAGGGGCCGGTTTCAATGCTGATGCGTCCGCTCAGCGTCGGTAGCAGGTTCATCAGCACCTCTTTCAGGAAATCGGGTATCAGGTCGCACCAGGGCAGTTGCTCGCCCGGATGGAACTCGATCGGGCTGTGAAAGCGTCGGTCGAAGCTGAAGAAGTAGCAGACCGCCTCGATCACCGGGTTCACGCTGGTGTATTCGGGCCGGTCGCTGGCCGTGGCGAAAGCGGAGATCTGCCGTGTCATGCGGAAGATGCGCCGGCTTTGCTCCTGAATGCTGTCGGCGGCCTCGGCCGCTTCGCTGTCGCCATCCATCTTGTCGGCAAGCTGTTGGCCAAGCGCGGCGATGATGGTCAGGGCATTCCCGGTTTCATGGGAAACATTGGCGGCCAGGGCAGACATTGCCGCCATTTTTTCACGGTGCCAGAGGTGTTCCTGGGCGATGCTGCGTTCTTGCGCCGCGTGCTGTGAGTCGATGATGGCCTGGCCGCGTCGCACGATGAGCAGGAGGGAAACGAACAGCAGCACCAGCAGACCGCCGACAACACGCAGCAGATCGCTGGAGTTGCCCGCCACGATATTGACATCACGTTTTGCCGTCTGCTCGATCTTGCCCTGGTTGGCGGCAATCAGCCGCTCCAGTTGTTCCGAACTGAGCTTGACCTGGTCCAGTAGCGGCGTCACGTCCGCGTAGATCTCGAAAACGCCGACAACCGCGTTGTCCTTGCCGCGGTGCACGGGAATGTAGCTGGAGATCAAGTCACGGTTTTCGACCACGCCCTCGAAAGTGCTGAAGTGGTCGCGGTGGGTCAGTTCGCTGGCGGCGCGCCCCCCGGCGGCCGAGCGCCAGCCGGCATTTCCGCGTTTGTCTTCGCCGATCTGGCGGTGGTCGGAGGAATAGATGGTCAGGCCGCGCAGGTCGAAGACCTTGATCTTGAAGACGGTACTGCCGCGCATCGTCGCTATGGCCCGCTGGTCGAGGTCGGCAAAGCCGGGCAGCAACTTGAGCCGGAGGCCGACTTCGCCCTGGCAGGCTTGGGCGGCTGCGGCATCGCTGGACGACAGGGCGCGGCAGCGATCGGGCGAGATGGCCTGGGCGCGTGCCAGGAGGGGTGCGATTTGCGAATCCCACAGCGAATTAGCGAACAGGTGCGTGAGATTGACGTTCGCGGCTTCCTGGGCCTTGACCAGGCTGCGGCGTGCGGTCTGCTCGGTTTCGACCGACAGTTCCGATTGGGCTTCGCTAAATAGCCTGGATTGCCCCTCCTGTACCTCGGCGAAGAAAACCATTTCAGCCCGTTCCATGACGTAGAGCGCGATGCCGACGATGGTGAAGGCGATCAGTGCGGCGATCGAAAAGTAGCGCTGGAGCCGGAAGTGCGGACGACTGGTCGCTACCGGTTCGCTTGCTGCGGGTGCCGGCGGCAAATCAACACTCATGGCCTGAAACCCGCGTTGGCGGGCCTGGATCTTGGCAAGAATTCGCATGACGTGGTACGGAGGCAATCGGAATTTCGGAATACGCCGGCCCCGTGCCATTTGGCGGAACTGCATCCGCACGACGGCAGGGCTTGCGTTGCGCCGGCAGTGGCGGCGTAACGTTCAGGATTCATGCAAGCGAATCTCCGGCTTGGCGACAGGGAAGCCGGCAGACCTCTGCCAAGGCGTTTCCCTCCGCCGATCATGTCGATTGTGCGCTGCTGACCGCGGAATACTTTGATGAATATCAATGTCATTAACCCGCAAGATTACCCGTTATCGAAGGACCGTGACGGAATTCACGGCGCCTGCACGATCAACTTGGGGTGACCTGCGAATTGCTTACACGTTGCGGACAGTTTGCGTTGGCTCGACTAGTCAGTGAGACCGGTCAGGGCAACGAGTAGCACGATCAGAAAGCCGATTTCGAAGGTCGAAAGTACTGCGAATCGCAGGTCGTACATAGTCAAAGCCGCGGAAAATTGAAGCACGACGTCACTCCTGGCGGACAGACACCATGCCTTGCGCATCATTTACAGAATCATGCGAAAGGTCTTGACATAAACGAACGATCGTTCTATAAATTCGCCATGGGCAAGGGCGAACACACTCGGCAGGCCATTCTCGATGAGGCGTTCTCGCTGGCGAGTTGCGTCGGCGTCAGCGGCCTGAGCATCGGGATCCTGGCCGAGCGCACCAAGATGTCGAAGAGCGGCCTTTTCGCCCATTTCGGCTCCAAGGAAGAATTGCAGCTTGCGGTTCTGCGTGAGGCGCAACAGCGGTTTGCCGAGGTGGTCCTGCGGCCCGCCTTTCGCCAGCCGCGTGGCTTGGGCCGGTTGCGCGCCGTGGTGGTGAATTGGCTGGACTGGACCCGGGAGGCCAATTTGCCGGGCGGCTGCGTGATCAATGCCGCGGCCGCCGAGTTCGACGACCAGCCCGGGCCCTTGCGCGACGAGGTGCGACGTGGTTTGACCGCATTGCGCCGCGCCTTGGTGGAGACGGTCGCCAAGGCGGTTGAGGCGGGCGAGTTGCGCGCCGAAACCGATACGGAGCAGTTTGCTTTTGAAATGGAAGGCATTTACCAGGTGACGCAGCAAAGCCGCCGCCTACTGAACGACCCGGATGCGGACCGCCGGGCGCTCGTGGCCTTCGATCGACTGGTTCGCGACTACGCAGTCCCCACAGAGAAGGAGTGATCATGGAACTGAATCTGCACCCTGCTTTTTTTTGGCCCATAAATAGCACGATCGTTCGATCGTTAAAGCGCCTTGCCAACCTGTCCGGGCGGCGGGCCTGGTATCGCCTGTTGTGGCAATTCGCCCCGCAGCGTGCGATAGAGCATGGCGCCCGGCAACTGCTGACGCCACCCGTCCACGGCTTTCCGGATGCAGAACTGCGCCAGATGGAGGAAGCCAGACTCCTTCCCCTGCCGATGGTTACCGGTCGCTTGATCGGCTGGCGCTGGGGGCGCCGTCACGACCCGGTCGTGGTTCTGGTTCACGGCTGGGGTGGTCGCGGCACCCAGCTCAAGGGCTTCATCGAACCACTCCTGGCGCGGGGCTTTTCGGTGGTCACTTACGATGCCCCGGGGCATGGCATGACCGGCGGACCGGAGTCATCCCTGCCCCATTTTCTGCGTGGGCTGGAAGCAGTACTCGACCACGTCGGGCCGGTCCATGCCCTGATCGGCCATTCGATGGGTGCTGCGGTCGCAGCAATGACCATGTCGCGTCGCGCCGACCAGGTTGGTCGCGGCGTCCTGATCGCCCCGCCCGCCGGATTGACGGAGTCGACCTACCGCATCGCCAGGCTGCTGGGGTGGGACAGGGCGCTTACCGCAGCCGTGCAACGTCGCATCGAATACAGGTTCGGTATCGCCTGGAGCGATTTCGAGGCCGAGCGCAGCGCCGGCAGCCAGGAACTGCTGGTGATCCATGACCGCCAGGATCGCGAGGTGCCGCTCACCGACGGCTTGCGCCATGTCCGTGCCTGGCCGCGGGCGCGCCTTTTCGAAACCAGCGGCCTGGGACATCGTCGCCTGCTAGCCGATTCGATGGTGATCGAAGCCACCATAGACTTCGTTGCGGGAGCGCGGCCATGAGCGCCCGGCAGCCGTGGGCCGCGGTCCAAACCGGCATGTTCATCCGCAAGGCCATTCCCGGCGACCGTAACGCGCTAGCCGACTTTCTGGCCAAAATGGATCGGGAAGGACTCTATGAACGCCACTTTGCCCACGGCGAAGCCCCGAATCTTGCGCTGCTGGACCGCCTTGCCCGGGCCGATGGACGTGACCGGGTGGTGCTGCTGGCAGTCGGCGCTGATGGCACGGTGACAGGACATGCCGAGTACGTGGCTGAACGCGGCGGCGCCGAGTTCGCCCTGATGGTATTGCCGGCGTGGCGCGATTGCGGCCTTGGCACGGCATTGCTCAAGGCACTGCTGGAGGTGGCCGCGCCGGCAGGGCAGCGGGAAATGCACGGCCTTATCCAGGCCACCAATACGCGGGCCCTGATGGTGGCGCGCAAGCACGGCTTCGAGGTCCGCTCCGGCGATGACTGCCGGACCGTGATAGTCTCGCGCCCATTGTCGCGGCAGCCCGCCGGTGCCTTGCCAGGGCCGGTGTCCGACGCGACAAGCGAATTGCCCGAGCCCTTCCGCCATGACCCTGACCGAACTGCGCTACATCGTTGCCCTGTCCCGTGAACGGCATTTCGGCCGCGCCGCGGACAAGTGCAATGTTTCGCAGCCGACGCTTTCCGTCGCCGTCAAAAAGCTTGAGGACGAGCTCGGGGTGTCTTTGTTCGAGCGTGGCACGGGCGAAGTGCGCGCCACGCCGATAGGTACCGAGGTGGTGGCACAGGCCGAACGCACACTGGCCGAGGCGGCGCGCGTCGCCGAGATCGCCGCCGCCGGCAAGGATCCGCTGGCCGGCCCCCTGCGTCTGGGCGTGATCTATACCATCGGCCCCTGGCTGTTGCCGGCGCTGGTGCCGCGCGTCAAAGCGCTGGCACCGCAAATGCCGCTCTACATCGCCGAGGGCTATACCGAAAACCTGCTGGAGCGCCTCAAGGCGTCGGAGCTGGATGTGCTGGTCCTGGCCCTGCCGATCGAGGAGCCGGGACTGGTCGCCCAGCCGGTGTATGAAGAAGCCTTCCGCACCCTGGTGCCGGCGGCGCACCCCTGGGCCAAACTCAAAACACTGAATCCGGCGCAACTGCTCGACGAGCCCCTGCTGATGCTGGGTTCGGGCAATTGTTTCCGCGACCAGGTGCTGGATTTGTGTACCCGCGCCAGCCAGGGCGAATCGCCGCAGGTGCTGGAAGGCAGCTCGCTGGAAACCATACGCCATATGGTGTCTTCAGGCGTCGGTGTCACGGTGATGCCCTCCAGCAGCGTCGACCACATTGCCGAGGACGACCCGCTGCTGCGCGTCAAGCACTTCACCAAACCCAGCCCGATGCGCCGCGTCGGCCTGGTCTGGCGCTCCAGTTTCCCGCGCCACAAGGCCATCGACGTGATGCGCCAGGCGGTGCTCGATTGCCGTCTCCCCGGTACCCGCGCGATTCATTGAGCCAATAGCCGCCGCCTATCAGGCCGGTCGGAAAAATTAATTAGAACTTGTCTCCGGCGTGGGCTAGAGTGACCCCAAGTCATCGGGCTTTCATGCCCATCGACCCGGCACCGTGCGTCAGCGCGGAGCACCCCCTTCCAACACCGAGGAGCAAACTTATGGAACTCAAGGGATCCAAGACCGAAGGCAATCTGAAAGCCGCATTTGCCGGCGAATCGCAGGCCAACCGGCGCTATCTGTATTTCGCGAACAAGGCCGACATCGAAGGCTATAACGACGTTTCCGCCGTATTCCGCTCGACCGCCGAAGGCGAGACCGGACACGCCCACGGCCACCTCGAATATCTCGAAGCTTCCGGCGACCCGGCCACCGGCCTGCCCATCGGTGCTACCTCTGACAACCTGAAGGCCTCGATCGCCGGCGAAACCCACGAGTACACCGACATGTACCCGGGCATGGCCAAGACCGCGCGCGACGAAGGTTTCGACGAAATCGCCGATTGGTTCGAGACCCTGGCCAAGGCCGAGCGCTCGCACGCCAACAAATTCCAGCGCACGCTGGACGGCCTCAACGGCTGACAAAGGCCCGCGGACGGCAGCGGGCCATCCCGCCGCCGTACCGCCAGCGCCGACTCCTGACCCCGACGCCCTTTTTCAACAAGCACCAAGGAAGGACGCCATGCGCGAAGGCAATCTCGAAGCTCCCACCCGTCACGCGATCGACTGGAAGAACCCCGAGTTCTACGACCAGGCCGCCTGCGAAAAGGAGCTGGAGCGCATCTTCGACATCTGCCACGGCTGTCGCCGTTGCGTTTCGCTGTGCAACGCTTTCCCCAAGCTGTTCGATTTCATCGACGAGGCGGGCGACCTTGAGACCGCCGGCGTGCCCAAGGAAAAGTACTGGCAGGTGGTCGACCAGTGTTACCTGTGCGACGTCTGCTACATGACCAAGTGCCCCTACGTGCCACCGCACGAGTGGAACCTGGATTTCCCGCACACCATGCTGCGTGCCAAGGCGATCCAGTACAAGACCGGCAAGATGAAGTTCCGCGACAAGCTGCTGACCTCCACCGAACTGGTCGGCACCCTGTCCTCGATTCCCGTGGTGGCGCAGGTGGTGAATGCCGCCAACAAGTTCGGCCCGGCGCGCGTGGTGCTGCAAAAGGCGCTCGGCGTCGATGCCCGCCGCGAACTGCCTGAGTTCGACTCGTCCAACTTCCGCGCCGATTCCACCGCCAGCCATAACCATCCGGTCAGGGATGGTGCCAAGAGCCCCGGCAAGGTCGCCGTGTTCTCGACTTGCTACGTCAATTACAACGAGCCGGGCCTCGGCCACGACCTGCTCAAGCTGCTCGATCACAACGAGATCCCCTACGTCGTGGTCAAGGGCGAAACCTGTTGCGGCATGCCCAAGCTGGAACTGGGTGACCTCGATACGGTGGAGAAATACAAAGAACGCAATATCCCGCTGATGCACGACCTGGCGCTGGCCGGTTACGCCATCGTCACCCCGGTGCCGTCGTGCACCCTGATGTTCAAGAGCGAGATTCCCTTGCTGTTCCCCGACGACGCGCGCTGCAAGGCGGTGTCGGCGGCGATGTACGACCCCTTCGAGTACTTCGTCCTGCGCAACAAGGACGGTTTGCTCAAGACCGACTTCAAGGTGCCGCTGGGCAAGGTTTCGTACCACATCCCCTGTCACTCCCGCGTGCAGAACGTCGGCAAGAAGACCGAGGAAATGCTCAAGATGACGGGAGCCACGGTGAATACCGTCGAGCGCTGCTCAGGCCACGACGGCACCTGGGGCGTCAAGGAAGAGTATTACGAGCTGTCGATGAAAATCGGCAAGCCGGTGTTCAAGGCCATGGCCAAGGATGAGCCGGATTACGTCAGCTCCGACTGCGCCATCGCCGCCCGCCACATCCTG
>CAJBYR010000102.1 GCA_903959855.1 uncultured beta proteobacterium | reverse complement strand
TCGGCCCGTATGACGACGAAAAGCTGGGCTTCGTCAAGGTCGCCAAGCACTACTACTACCCCGGCTGGTGGGAAGGCGGTCCGCAGCTCTCGCTCTACGTCAACCAGAAGGCCTACGACGCACTGCCGGCCGACTACAAGGCGATCCTCGCCTCCGCCGCCTCGCACGCCCACGTTGTGATGCAGGCCAAGTACGACGCGAAGAATCCGGCGGCCCTGAAGCGACTGGTGGGAGCCGGCGCCAAGCTGCACGCGTTCGACCCGGCCATCATGAAGGCCGCCCATGACGCCGCCATGGCGCTGTACAGCGACCTGTCGGGAAAGAATCCGGCCTGGAAGAAAATCTACAGCGACTATGCCGCGTTCCGCGACGAACAGAACCTCTGGTTCAGCTTCACCGAAGCAAACTTCGACGCCTTCATGCAGAGAGGTCGTTTCGCCAAAACCAAGGGCGCAGCACCGGCCAAGAAATAAGACGTCGCCGGTTCGGCCGGCAATTGCCGGCAATCAGGACAAACCCCGCCACGGCGGGGTTTGTTTTTTCTGGCGCCGACGCGTCGAACACGTGCCCACGATCCGGCGTGGCGCGATAATTCGCCCGACGACAAAGCCGATACCCCCGCAAGCAAGGAGCACCCCATGCCCCATCATCCCCTGATAGCGTCCCTGCTCGGTGGCGACACCGGCAAAATCATGAGCGCACGCCAGGCCGTGCAGTTGATCCGCGATGGCGACACCGTTGCCACCACGGGCTTTGTCGGCATCGGCTTTGCCGAGAACATTGCCGTCGCACTCGAGGCACGTTTCCTTGAAGCCGAGGAAGCCGACGCCTGTGGCCAGGGACATCCGCGCGATCTGACCCTGGTCTATGCCGCCGGCCAGGGCGACGGCAAGGATCGCGGGCTCAACCACCTCGGGCATGACGGCCTGGTAAAGCGCGTGATCGGCGGCCACTGGGGACTGGTGCCGAAGCTGCAACAGCTGGCCGTAGGCAACCGCATCGAAGCCTGGAACCTGCCCCAGGGCGTAATCTGCCACCTGTTCCGTGACATCGCCGCGGGCAAGCCGGGAACGCTGACCCGGATCGGCCTCGGCACCTTCGTCGATCCACGCCACGGCGGCGGCAAGCTAAATGAAAGGACCATCGCCAGCGGCGTTGATCTCGTGCGCCTGATGCCCATCGATGGCGAAGACTTTCTGTTCTACAAGGCATTCCCGATCCATGTCGGCATCATCCGCGGCACCACTGCCGACTCCGACGGCAATGTCACGATGGAACGCGAGGCGCTGACCCTCGAAGCACAGGCGATCGCCATGGCTGCGCACAATTCGGGGGGCATCGTCATCGCCCAGGTCGAACGCATCGCCGACAGAAATACCCTGAACCCGCGCCAGGTAAAGATTCCCGGTGTGCTGGTGGATTGCGTGGTGGTCGCCGAGAAGCCTGAATACCACATGCAGACCTTCATCGAGCAATACAGCGCTGCCTTTTCCGGCGAGATCCGGGTGCCGATCTCGGCCGTAGCGCCAATGGCGCTGGATGAGCGCAAGGTCATCGCCCGTCGCGCGGCGATGGAGCTTGCGGCGAACGATGTGGTAAACCTTGGCATCGGCATGCCGGAGGGCATCGCCAATGTCGCCACCGAGGAGAAAATCCTCGACCTCATTACACTCACCGCCGAACCCGGCGTGATCGGCGGCGTGCCCGCGGGTGGGCTAAATTTCGGCGCGGCGATCAACACCCAGGCCATCGTCGACCAGCCCAGCCAGTTCGATTTCTACGACGGTGGCGGCCTCGACATCGCCTTCCTTGGGCTTGCCCAGGCCGATCGCGAGGGTAATCTCAATGTCTCGAAATTCGGCCCCAAGCTTGCCGGCGCCGGAGGTTTCATCAACATCAGCCAGAGTGCGAAGAAGGTGGTTTTTGTCGGCACCTTCACCGCCGGCAATTTTGAGATCGCACTGGGGGATGGTGCGTTGAAGATTCTCGCCGACGGCAAGGCGATGAAATTCGTCACCGAAGTCGAACACCGCAGCTTCAGCGGCCCGGTCGCCGCCGCGTCCGGCAAAACCGTGCTCTACGTCACCGAGCGCTGTGTCTTTCGCCTTTGCCCCGAGGGCCTGGAACTGATCGAAATCGCGCCCGGCGTTGACCTGCAACGCGACATCCTCGATCACATGGAATTTGCCCCGATCATGCACCGCCCGCCAGCGCTGATGGATCCGCGCATCTTCGGCAGCGAACCCATGGGCCTGCGCCCAGGCTTGCTCGAAATGCCGCTGGAGCAGCGCCTCGGCTACGACGCCGGGCAAAACGTGTTCTTCGTAAACTTCGAGGGGCTGTCGGTCCGCGACGCAGCGGACATCAACCGCATCCTTGCAGCGGTGGAATCACGCCTGGCGCCGATCGGCCACAAGGTGGCGGCGATCGTCAACTACGATCGCTTCAGCATCGCGCCGGAACTGATTGACGACTACACGGCAATGGTCAAGGGCGTCATGGACCGGCACTACACCGACGTCACGCGCTACACCTCAAGCACCTTCCTGAGGGCCAGGCTGGGGGAATCCTTCGGCAAGCGCGTCGCCGATCCGCACATCTTCGGCAGCCAAAGCGAGGCGCGGCAACACCTGAGTACCGGAACCCCCTAAGCGCGGCTCTGGATTTCCTCGATGAAGCCCTGCATGCCGGTGGCGATATTGCCGGCGTTGCCTTCATCGGTATCGATGTGCATGGCGAGGCGGAAGTTCGGACTCACCCGCACCACGACGTCGCCGTAGGTCACTTCGCGCTCGCCCTCGATGCGTACGCGAACGACATAGCGATCGCGCAGTCGCAGACGCATGGCGTCCTCCGGCGACATATGGATGTGGCGCTGGGCGCAAATCACGCCGCGCTCGAGCTGGGCGCTGCCGGCGGGGCCTTCAAGGCGCACGCCCGGCGTATTGGCCAGATCTCCCGATTCGCGGATCGGTGGTTGCACACCGAGCTTGAACTGCTCGGTCATGGCGATTTCGACCTGGCTTTCCTTGCGCGTCGGTCCCAGCACACGCACGTTGGCGATGCGCCCCTTGGGGCCGACGAGGTCCACCTTCTCCGCGCAGGCAAACTGACCCGGCTGCGACAACTCGTGCTCGGGAGTCAGCTGATGGCCGGCGCCGAACAGCTTGTCGACATCGGCCTGGGCCAGATGCACATGATGGGCCGAGACCTCGATCGGGATCGGTGACGCCGCCTCGTCGCGAATCGCCAGGGTGATCTGATTGCGCTCGATGGCGCGCAATGCTTCCCATGCCAGCAGGCGTTCGTCGTTGTTGGCGACGACGATGATGGTGACCGGCGAATCGTCGGTCGAGATGACAGCGTAATCCTGCACCGTGCCGAGATTGCGGTTCTTTTCCTCGTCGAGCTTGATGCCCATGTAGGCCAGGCCCTGGCAGGCCAGACTGCGCACCGAGGGGCTGGTCTCACCGATGTCGCCGGTAAAGGCCAGCACGCTGACGCCACCCATCGCTGCGACGTAGGCCCCGATGTTCTTGCGGATCTGGTAGCAGAAGGCCTTGTGCGCCAGCAAGGCGCGATGATGGCCTTCCGCGGCGGCGGCTTCGATCTCGTGGATATCGCTGGAAATGCCGGAAATGCCCTTCAAACCGCTTTCGGAATTGATCAGCTTGTTGAGTTCGTCCGGCCCCAGTTTGTAGCGATCCATGAGCTGGATCATGATGGCCGGATCCAGGCTGCCGGAGCGGCTGGGCATGATCAGGCCATCGGAAGGCGTCATGCCCATCGTGGTATCGACCGAACGACCGTGGTCGATGGCACAGATCGAGGCGCCGACGCCGAGATGGCAGGAAATGATTTCGAGCTCGCCGAGCGGGCGCTTGACCATCTCGGCTGCCTTTAGCGACACGTAGCGATGGGACGTGCCATGAAAGCCGTAGCGGCGTATGCCTTCCTTCTTGTACCACTCGTAAGGCAGGCCGTAGAGGTAAGCGTATGTCGGCAGTGTCTGGTGGAAGGCGGTGTCGAATACTGCGACATGGGGCACGCCGGGAAAGAACTTCATCGCCTCGCGCATGCCTTCGAGGTTGTGCGGGTTGTGCAAGGGCGCCAGCGATGACAGGGCCTCGATGTCAGCCAGCACCTGCGGCGTAATCACCGTGGCACTGGAGAACTTGCTGCCGCCATGCACCACGCGATGCCCTACCGCGATGACATCCAGCGGGGTGAACAAGAAACGATTGTCGAGGTCGAGCATGGACTCGAACAGGACGTTGAAGAACTCGTTGACCGCGAAAGACGGTCGCTCGCGGCGCGTGGTCTTGCCCGCCGCCGTCATCGTGATATGCACTGACTCGCAATCGGCGCAATCGACGACGCCATGCACGTCCAGCGCCTCGTCGTGGGTATCGTAGATGCCGAAGCGGATCTGGCTCAAGCCGGTGTTGATCGACAGGATCTTGCCGTGTACGTCCTTCTTCAGGCTCAGCGCGTAGGGGTCGTCGGACTGCGCCAGCGCCCGGGCACGAAGCTGGCTGCTGGTCACATCAACGGCCTGGGCGCGCGCACGGTCGGCCAACAGCTTCGAGAGGTACAGGATCGCCTTGGGTTTCACCAGGATATGACTGCTGACCACATCCTGTGGAATCAGCAGCACCAGGCAGCGATTGCCGGCGATGACATCGGCCACGGTGCGGTCGCCCGTCAAAACCGACATTTCGCCGAATACATCGCCCACTTCCAGCGGGCTCATGACAATGCGGCCGCCCGTGTTGTCGGCCACCGAAATCTCGCCGTGGCCGTCGATCAGCGCTCCGATGAAGCGACCTTCGTCACCACACTGGATGATGGATTCATTGCCCTCATAGGTCCGCAGTTCGGATCCATCGACAATGGCCTCGACACTGGCTTGGCCGAAGTTCTCGAACAAGGGCACCTGTTTGAGCAGGAAGGGAATCAGTTCGTCACGGGTCATGATGGGTTCTTGCCTGAAGTCGGAAACATCTGGCAATTATTATATTGCTGCATTGCACAAATATTAGAGTATTTGACTAATTTCTGTGGCGAATGATTGGATTTGAGCAAATCACGGGGCTTCAGATCTGCAAGCGCCACAGCGAGGTGATCTCACGAGACCGGGCCGCATGCAGCAGATCGCCACTGTCAGCGGCACGCGGATGCGTCGGTCGCGCATCGAGCCGTCCTGCGACGCGCAGCCCGGCCTGGTCAAAGGCAGCCAACAAGGACTCCCGCGAGCGCAGGCCGAGGTGCTCGGCGAGGTCCGACAGTATCAGCCAGCCTTCGCCGCCCGCCGTGAGATGGGCTCGCAGGCCCGCAATGAATCCATGCAACATTTTGCTGTCAGGGTCATACACCGCCCGCTCCAGCGGCGTGCCGGCGCGCCCGGGCAGCCAGGGCGGATTGCAGACCACCAGATCCGCCTGGCCTGAAGGAAACAGGTCGGCCTGCGTGACCTCGATCCGGCTTGCCAAGCCGAGACTCCGGACGTTTTCCGTAGCGCAGGCCAGTGCCCGCGCATCACAATCCGTGGCCACCAGCCGATCAACGCCACGCCGCGCCAGCAAAGCCGCCAGGACGCCGGTACCGGTACCGATATCGTAGGCAATCCGGCACGTACCGGGCAATGGTGCCTTGGCAACCAGTTCGACGTACTCCCCGCGCACCGGCGCAAACACGCCGTAATGCGGATGAATCCGCGCATCGAGCGCCGGAACCGGAACACCCTTCCTGCGCCACTCGTGAGCGCCGATGATGCCTTGCAACTCGCGCAGCGAGGCAACAAAGCCATCCCCGGCCGGCCCGTAGGCCTCACGGCAGGCGTCGCCTGCCTCTGGCGCGCGGCGCAGCGGCAGGCGGTAATCCGCATCGAACGGCAGGAGCAGCATACCCAGCGTGCGGGCGCGCTGCGCCTGACCCAGCCGATAACGATGGAATCCCTCGGGCGTGATCGCGATGCTCGGGTCGACAGTGCGCAAGTTTCGGTCGATGCGTCTTGCCATGGCCTGAAGCAACTGGCGGGCGTTGTGAAAATCACCCCGCCAGAGCAGCGCTGTTCCCTCCGACGCCAGCCGGAAAGCCGCATCCGCGGGCATCCGGTCATCGGCGGGCACCACGCGTTTGGGTGGCGGCAATCCGGTCAGGGATCGCCAGGGTGCCTGGCGTCGGCTGCCCGCCTCGTCCCATTCGACAATCCGAGCATGCGCGCTCATGGGATTGATTCATCCATCGTGCCGCATCGAAAGCTCATTGCCAGCTACCCATGAAAACGGAATCGCGGATGCTACGCGGCCTTGGCGTTGCTGTAAATTATCCTTTTCGTGCCGGTAACGCCGTACCGTCAGCGCCGACTCCTGCGGTAAAGTCGCCTTCCCGCCGAACCCTGCTCCGCCATGCCTGCGCACCTCCTGTTCGCTATCGTCTTCATCGAGGGCTATTGCTCGCTCGGCGCCGAGATCATCGCCTTGCGCCGGCTGATCCCGCACATCGGCAGTTCGATCGTGGTCACGGCTCCCACCATCGGCTTCTTCCTGCTGGCGCTGGCGCTCGGCTACCACTCGGGCAGCCGCGTCGCAACAAACTACCGCGCTGTAGTCGCGCGCAATTTCATGATCTCCGCCGCGCTGCTTGGGGGCGGACTGGCGGCAACCACGGTCAATGCGATCTTCAACGGCACCCAGGTGGCCTTCGCCTACCTGATTTTTATCGGCGGCATCCTTTGCCCGCTGGCCTGGCTGCTCGGACAGACCGTCCCGATCCTGACCAACCTGATGCTCGCCCAGCGTAGCGGCGAAGCCGCCGGCCGCGCGCTCTACTGGTCCACACTGGGATCGTTTCTCGGTTCGGTGACGCTGTCACTGGTGGTCATGCAGGTCTTTGGTGTCTGGGCCGCGGTGCTGCTCGGCATGCTGATGCTGATAGGCGGCACGCTACTGGTGCAGCGGCCGACCCCCGGCATGGCGGCCGTGCTGGTTGCCGTGGTTGCGCTTGGACTCGGCCTGAATCTCCGTGACCGCACGCGCATAGACACCGCCTACGCCGACTACGAAGTGCAGCCGGTGGCACGCGACGGCATGCTCGACCCGCGGGTATTTGTCGTAAACAACCAGAGCGCCTCTCTGATCGACAGCAGCCAGCCGCCACTCTATGCCCGATACGTACAGCACATCCGGCGCATCCTGCTGGACGACCTGGGTTTCGGTGGCCGCGAAATCCTGGTGCTTGGCGCCGGCGGCTTCACGCTGTCTCACCGCGAACCGCTGAACCGGTATACCTTCGTCGACATTGATCCGAAAATCCGCGCCATTGCCGAGCGCGAATTCCTGCGCGAACCGGCCGCGGGTGAATTCATCGCCACTGATGCACGGCGATTCGTTGCTGACACCGCCAATGAATACGATGCCCTGGTAGTGGATGTCTATAGCGCCCGAACCTCCATCCCGGGCCATCTCGTAACACGGGAATTCTGGGCCGACACGCGCCGCGTGCTGAAGCCGGGCGGCGCGATGATTGCCAACCTGATTCTCGATGGCCAGTTGGCCAGCCCCTATGCCCGCAACCTTCTGGCCACCATCGAGAGCGCCTATGGCCGCTGTGCCGTGGAAGTGCTGTACAAATCCGCACCTCGCAGCAACGTGCTTGTCACCTGCTTTGCAGTCAAGGATACCGAGGCGACGAAAATCTATGTCGACGAACGTAACCGGGCCGACATCGACAGTGCGCGGTCGCCGTGAATTGCTGACGGCTACATGATGAGCGCGTTTGCGGTAGCATGCAATTGACACACTCGTCCGTCACAAACCCGACACCTCAAAGGTCCCACCAATGTCACTTCCGAATCGTCCGATTGCCTTCGTGATGGCCTCGTCGAATCACGGCAACCTGATCGTCAACCGCAATGACTATCGGATGATCGATGCGACGCGTGGCTACGGCGTCGGCTTCCAGATCCTGAACAAGAGCTGTTTCGATCCCGACGAAGTCCGCTTCGCACTGGCTTTGCTCGACAGCCGGCGCAAGTACTTCGGCGACGAAGTATTCGCCATCGATGGTGGCGCAAATATCGGCGTGCACACCATCGAATGGGGTCGGCACATGCATGGATGGGGCCGCGTGCTGGCGTTCGAAGCCCAGGAGATCGTCTTCTATGCGCTGGCTGGCAATATCGCGCTCAACAACTGCCTGAATGCGCGGGCGCGCAATTCCGCGCTCGGTGCAGATTGTGGTGAACTGGATATTCCCCAGCCCAATTACTTTGCCCCGGCGAGTTTTGGCAGCCTCGAACTGCGGCAAAGCCAAACCACCGAATTCATCGGCCAGAAGGTGTCCTATGCAAGCGACGACTGCGCCAAGGTGCCGATGGTCAGCCTCGACTCCCTCCAACTTCCGCGTCTTGACCTGATCAAGATTGACGTCGAAGGGATGGAGCTTGAGGTATTGCGCGGAGCGCTGGACGTGATGCGCAGACTCCGCCCGCTGATGATCGTCGAGGCGATCAAGACCGACCGCGCCGCTCTCGAACAATTACTCCGGGAAATGGAGTACCAAGTATTTGCGATGGGGATCAATCTGCTGGCGATTCACCAATCCGATCCAACGCTTGGGCATGTCAAAACGACCGAGAGCGGGATTAATTTCGCAACTGTCTGACCAGGTAGATAGCTCAATAGGCGGACGAAATTCATGGCCATAAGTCAGAAACGTGGAGGCACTGTATTTTTTTTTGCCGGAGCCAGCGAAGGTGATTCGCTTGCCGATCTTTCCCGATCTCTCATGGCTCCATTTTCTGCGGTCGCATCGAGAACCGTGCTGCTTGAGCTTAGCAATCCAGACTGGTTTGAAATTTTTATAGGGATGCTCAACGAACCGATCTGGTTTGCAGCCAGCTATTTTGGTTCAGGACAAGAAATACCGATGTCCCACGCTGGTGAATCCGGCAACCTTTGGGACATGGCCGGCATTCCGTTCGTGCGATTCTTCGGTGACATCCCTGCATATTTCCCTGATCGGCATGTGGGGCAGTTTGCCAACTCGATCAATGCCTACAGCGATACGGATCACGCCGCGTTCTACCGTCGCTGGTTCCGGAATCCCTGCCTTTCGGTAATGCATCCGCGGATCCTGCAAGACCCTGCTCCAGCCAATCAAGTGGCATTTGAAGCGAAGCTCAACGGCAAGATCATTTTCCCAAAGAACGGAAACCCGCCGCAGAAGCTCATCAGGTATTGGCGAGAGCAGCTTCCACCGCATCTTTGCCATGCGCTGGAAAGTATTGCCGAGGAGTGCATTGGCCAAAATCACCTGAATCAGGCGCCGTGTTTCGACGACAGATTGCTGGCACATTTTGCCTCGCTGGGAGTTGATGCATCGGCAAAACCAGAACTAGTGTGCTTTCTGGTAGCGCAACTGGACGATTACGTAAGACGGATAAAGAGCACCATGATCGCCGAAGCCCTGCTGAATCTGCCGGTAGTTATCCGGGGGCGAAACTGGGAACACGTCGACTTCCGGGGAAAGGCGGCCACCTATGATTCGGCGTCAGGATCGGCCGAAACTCTGGCCCTCATCGACCAGTCCCCGGCAGTGATCGACATGTCGCCCAATACAGTCCATTCGCCGCATGATCGGATTTGTCGCGCTGTCGGTCGCAACACCGCCTTTCTGACCAATTCTCAGGATTACTTCAATTCCACACTGGGCGCTGTTGCTAAACAGTGCACCTTTTCTTTCCAGATTGAGGCAATTCATTCAATGGTTGAGCACTTCGTTTCGCACCCGAAAGACGCCATTGACCTGGGCTTGCAGCAATCGAAATTGCTTCGTCCTGCTTTAAGCGAAGCAGGTTACGTAAATTCGATACTCGGGGCCGTGGATTCCATAGAGTTTTGCAAAGGCAAGCGGCCTCCAGGAACTCAAGATTTTCTCAGCTTCCCGCCTAATATCTTCCATTAGATGCGGTAGGCAATTTACTGACAATCCGTTCACCTACCGCGGTTCAATCGAGAATCCGGTTCTGAATCAGGATCACGCTGCGGTGATCCTGGCGTTCCAGATTGCCGCGATCACCTCATCGACTTGTGTCGCGGTCATGCCTGGGTACATTGGCAGGCTCAGCACCTGCGCATGGATCTGTTCGGAAATCGGCAGGCTACCAGGACACAACCCGAGTCCGGCATAGGCTCCCTGGCGGTGGGGCGGGGTTGGATAGTGAATCCCCGTGGCGATTCCAGCGTCAGCCAAGGATTGCTGCAAGCGATCACGTTCTTCGCTGCGCACAACATACAGATGCCAGACCGGGTCTGCCCAGCCCGGCACGGACGGCAATTCCAAACCACTCCCGTCAAGCCCCGCCGAGTATCGGGTGGCTATGTCCCGACGCTCAGCGTTCCAAGTATCGAGACGCGGCAATTTGACTCGCAGCACCGCCGCCTGCAGCGGATCGAGGCGGCTATTGAATCCACGCACCGAATGAACGTACTTGGTGGACGACCCATAATTGCGCAACGCATACAGCCGTTGGGCAATCCGCGCATCGGCGGTCGTCACGGCACCGCCATCGCCCAGCGCACCGAGATTTTTCCCCGGATAGAAACTCCAGGCCACGGCGTCGCCATGTGCCCCGATGCGGGTACCCCGGTAGCCGGCGCCGTGAGCTTGCGCCGCATCCTCAAGGACTTTCAGGCCATGCCGACGAGCGATAGCAAGGATGGGATCGAGGTCGACCGGCAGACCATACAAATGCACGGGGATGATGGCACGTGTTCGGGGCGTGATCGCGGCTTCAACGCGTTCCGGGTCCAGATTGCAGGTGGCCTCGCAAGGCTCGACCGGAACAGGCTGTGCCCCACAGTGGCTGACGGCCAGCCAAGTGGCGATGTATGTCAGGGAAGGTACGATGACTTCGTCCCCCGGCCCGATATCCATCGCCAGCAAGGCCAGATGCATTGCGTCCAGCCCGCTGCCGACGCCGACGCAATGGGCCGCACCGCAATAGGCGGCATACTCGGCCTCAAACGCTTCGACTTCCGGGCCAAGGATGTAGGTACCTGAATCCAGCACCCTGCATAACGCGGCGTCGAGTTCCTTCCGACACGCCCTGTGCTGCGGATTCAGGTCAACAAACGGTATGGCCATCAGGACGACTGCTTCAGCGCGGAAAGATACTCACTGTAATCGCGGTAGTAGTCCGTTTCCGAATACGTGATGGAGGCCAGAACCATGCACACGGATCCAGATGAGAAATTGTCGATCTCCCGCCAGATCATCGGGCAGACGTACAGCCCGGAGTAGGAGCGATTGAGGTGGATGCGCTTTTTGCCGGTGCCATCATCCAGTACGACGTCGAAACTTCCCGACATCGCAACGATGAGCTGATGTAGCTCCTTGTGGGCGTGCCCGCCCCGTTCTGCACCACCGGGGACATCATAGAGATAGTAGACACGCTTGATGTCGAATGGAATGTGCCTGCCGCCTTCAATAAAGGTCAGGTTACCCCGTGGATCAGAGATTTTCGGGAGGTCAAGCAACACGCAGCGTTCAATCGGCATCCGGATCCTCCGCGACTGGATAGGGCTCTTCGCCACGTTCCCAGCACGAAGGTGGCTTTTCGCAATCCAAATTCAAAACCCCTGACATACAACCGCCTCGGCACATAGGCTGCTGCAAACCGTCAATTTCGGCCATCCAGAAATTGTCAAACTGCGACAGTCGCCCCGACAGAACCAGGTGGACTTCCTAAACTTGCCTAAGATTGATTTCCGGTAACAAATAAACTTGCAGACTTACCAACCGGTTAATCATCAAACGACTGCGAATCCCGTTTGGCTTTTGACCTCGATACCATTGGGTAAGTATTTTTTGTATCTTGAAATCGACTTCTGTATGGCGCTCAATGAAATCACGTAAAGATAGTCTGAATCAGCCTCAGCTACTCTCACCGCCCCAAATCGTTCGTGGAACTGCCACACGGACTCATTTTCCTTCCTAACATCAAAATGCGACCGGCCAAATCCCAAGTCAAGAGCAAAATGATAGATCATCAATGCTGATTCAATGGAAAATCCACTTGGACTTCCTTCTCTCAATATCCAAGAGCCCCAGCAAAATGAGTCATCTCTCTTGTCGTAAAGCCTTACAGTGCCATAGCGTTCGCCGCCTTTGTCTTCGATAATGAAATAAGCTTGTGAGTTGTCTTTTGCATACTTTCTTAGCCAATCAACTTGCAATTCCAAATCGCTTGGAGTGGGCGAAAGATATCTTCCTTTGATTGGGTTTGTCCTTAGTTGAAGGATAAACTCTGCGTCGCCTTCGTTTGCATTGCGGAAGACGACATTTTTTCCAATCACGAAATCTGCCTTGACTAAAATCGGTCGAATCATCATTCCTCTTATCCCAAGCAATAGAGGTCATGCGGGCTCGTAGTTCCACATGAAATTCAACGCGCCTCTTCGGCATATCCAATTCGACTTGCTCCACCGTCCAGGGCGCAGTCAGCCCATGTATTTACCGGTACAACTCCACTCTGCCCATCGCGCGTCCTCCTTGCAGACCCTGCGCAAAAGCGTACTACCAACCCATAGAAATATCTGCAGGTTCTAAGAAATTTTCCGGCCTAATTTCCCGCAATCGTCATCCGCTCAACCAGGATCGAGCCCACATGCTTCGAGCCACGCACTTCTATGTCATTGCCGATATCGACGATGCCGAGCAGCATGTCGCGCAGGTTGCCGGCGATGGTGATCTCTTCCACGGGATAGGTGATTTCGCCGTTTTCGACCCAGTAACCGGCAGCGCCGCGGGAATAGTCGCCGGTCACGTAGTTGACCCCCTGCCCGAGCAACTCGGTCACCAGCAGACCGCGGCCCATTTTGCGCAACAGCCCCTTCAGATCATGTTTGCCGGACTGCACAATCAGGTTGTGCGAACCGCCTGCATTGCCGGTCGTTGGCATGCCCAGCTTGCGCCCCGAATAGGTCGACAAAAAATAGCCCTGAAGGACACCGTCCTTGACCACTTCGCGGTCGCGTGTGACCACACCATCGTCGTCGAAGGGTGATGAGGCGAAACCCCCGCGAATATGGGGACGTTCGCTGATACGCACAAAATCGGGAAACACCTTCTTGCCGAGGCTGTCAAGCAGGAAGCTGGTCTTGCGGTAGAGCGCACCGCCCGATACCGCGTGCACGAAGCTGCCGATGAGGCCCGTGGAGAGGGGCGCCTCAAAGATTACCGGACACTTGCGCGTCGTCAGCTTGCGCGAATCAAGCCGCGCCAGCGCCCGGCGTGCGGCATAGTCGCCGATCAGGGCCGGGTCAGGAAACTCTGCGGCATTGCGGCGAGAGGCATACCAGTCGTCGCGCTGCATGTCGTCACCCTCCCCGACGATGACGGAGCATGAAACATAGTGGCGTGACGTCGAGAAACCGCCCATGAAGCCCAGGCTGTTTGCCGAGACAAAATGCGATTGCTGGGCCGACACCGTCGCCCCCTCGGAATTCTTCACCATCGGACTGACGTCGAAAGCCGCCTGCTCGCAACGCCTCGCAATCTCAATCGCCGCATCGACCGATATGTCCCAAGGATGGAACAGGTCCAGATCCATGTCTCCCCTGGCCAGGAGCTTCTCATCCGGCAGGCCGGCGCAATCATCTTCCGCGGTGAAACGGGCAATCGAGAGCGCCGCCTCCACGGTGGCCTTTATGGCTTCGGCCGAAAAGTCGGAACTGCTGGCATGTCCGCGCCGCTGCCCGATATAGACGCTGACGCCCAACCCCTTGTCGCGGTTGTACTCGATGGTTTCGACGTCCTGCCGACGCACGCTGACGGACTGACCAAAGCCCTCCGAGACATCGACCTCGCACGCGCTAGCGCCACAGGCCGCCGCGTGCTCCAGCGCCGTTTGGGCCAAAGCGCGCAGCGCGGATTGGGAATGAGCAAAGCCGTCGGACATGCGGTAACCCCTAGGAAGGCAAAGCTATAATCATATCCCACAGGGGCATACCGTCCCCATCGCAAGCTCCTGGGACATAAGCGTGGAAGATATCGATAACGATCCGTCGGAGTACCGCGGTCCAAGTAAATCGCAGCGCAAGCGCGAAATGACCGCCTTGCAGGAACTCGGCGAGGAATTGGTCGGCCTGTCGCGTGAGCGCCTGTTGAAGATCGAAATGCCGGAGCGCCTGCGCGACGCCATTCTCGACGCTCAACGCATTACCAAGCACGAAGCCCGGCGGCGCCAGATGCAGTACATCGGCAAGATCATGCGCGATGTAGACGTCGATCCCCTGAGTGAAGCGCTCAATGCTCTCAAGGGCGTTTCCGCGGCGGCAAATGCGCGCCAGCATCATCTCGAAAAATTACGTGCGCAGCTGATGGAAGACGAGGCCGCCTTCGGTGATCTGGCGCGGGAATTCCCGGCTGCGGACATTCAGCATCTGCGCCAGTTGCGGCGCAATGCACTCAAGGAAGCCGAGCAGGGCAGGCCGCCACGGTCCTACCGTGAGTTGTTCAGGGAATTGCGCGAACTCGGCGGTGTTAGATCCGGCGAGGAAGGCGAAATCTAAGCCGAATCGGCTGGCGCGGCGGCGCCGGCCTCGACGGATGGATTCAGAATCATCAGCAAAGCCTGGGCATGTTCGGCAGCATCCCGTCCCAGTCCAGTCAGGTAGCCACCATCGACCAGTGTCAGCAAACCCTTGGCGTGCAAGCTCCGGGTTGCGGCGATGACTTCCGGCGCAGCGGTCTTGTGCACCTTGATGCCCTGTTGGCTGGTCGCGAGATCGAAGCGCACCAAAGTGTTCAGCTCATGGACCAGTTCGGGCGTGAAAGGCATGTTCATTCCTCGGTTAGGATGGTGCGGGGCAGTCCTGTGATTCTAGTCCCGGATCGACGGTGATACCGCTTCCAAAAAAGGTTTCACCTGCCGCCGGCTTGCTACAGACCGGGATCGGCGCCCTCGTCCCGCAGCGTGGCCTCGATCACCGGTCGCGTCAGCTGCGGCGCCAGAAATTGCATGAAGTCGTATTCATGACGGCGTAACCAGGCATCGCGGCGAAACGCGACGCGGGTGGTATTGCCCTCAAACAAGTGGGCCGCGGGCAAAGCCGCCAACGTCGCATCGCGCCCGGCATCGAAGGCCATTTCGGCGATGATGCCCACGCCAAGTCCCAGGGCAACATACGTCTTGATGACATCCGAATCGATCGCGGTCAACATTACATTTGGCCGCAGTTGCTGGCGCTCAAAGGCCCGGTCGATACGCGAGCGACCGGTAAACGTGGCGTCATAGGTGATCAGGGGATAGGCGGCCAGCGCGGTCAGCGTCAAGGGTTGGTGCGCCAGCAACGGGTGTTCTTGCGGCGTCACGACCAGATGCGCCCACTGGAAACAGGGCAGGGTCAATAAGTCGTCGTATCGATCCAGCGCTTCTGTGGCAATCCCCAGATCCGCGCTACGGTCCAGAATCCAGCCCGCGACCTGCTCCGGGCTGCCCTGCTGAATGTGCAAGCGAACGTTCGGATGGCTCCCGACAAAGCGCTGAATCACGGGCGGCAGGGTGTAGCGGGCCTGGGTGTGGGTGGTTGCGATCGAGAGCTGGCCGACACCTTCGGTCGCAAAATCCTCGCCGACCCGTTTCATGTTGGCGGCCTCGGCCAGAACTCTTCGCGCCATCATCAGAATCGTCCTGCCAGGGGCAGTGATATCGACGAGGCGCTTGCCCGCCCGCTCGAAGATCATCACGCCCAACTCATCTTCCAGCATGGCGATCTGCTTGGAGACGCCGGGCTGGGAAGTATGGAGCGCATCCGCCGCCGCCGAAATATTGAGACCGCGCCGCTCGACTTCCACCAGGTATCGCAATTGTTGGAGCTTCATGGCGCTATTATATCTTTTAGCTATATACAAATTGCTAATAGGTATTTTTCAGAACTATATGTGCGAACTAGCATGCACTCCATCATGGAATTCGCACTCAATCCCTTGCTTCCCGTTTCAGGTTTCGCTGTCGGCATCCTGGTCGGACTGACTGGTGTCGGCGGCGGCTCGCTGATGACGCCGCTGCTGGTACTGCTGTTTGGCTTCAAGCCGGCGACGGCAGTGGGCACTGACTTGCTTTACGCCGCGATTACCAAGAGCGGCGGTTCCTGGGTGCATCACCGTCACGACAATATCGACTGGGTGATTACCCGTCGTCTGGCGCTGGGCAGTGTCCCCGCCGCCGGCCTGACCCTGCTGGTGCTGGCGCAGCTCGCAGTACAAGGCAATGGCGCGACAGGATTGATCTCGATCGTACTTGGATTTGCCCTGCTGCTGACCGCCCTTTCCCTGTTCTTCCGCCAACGCCTGCTGGACCTCGCGAAACGGCGTAGCGCCAGCGCCGTCCGCGGGGATATCGCTGCGCATATCTTCTCGCATCGCCATATCGCCGGCCTGACGGTCGCGGTCGGTGTCGTGGTCGGCGCCCTGGTGACGATCTCTTCGGTCGGCGCCGGCGCACTGGGGGTCACCGCCCTGACTTTCCTCTATCCGCACCTCGCCACGCGCCGCATCGTCGGCTCGGACATCGCCCATGCCGTACCGCTGACCCTGGTCGCAGGACTCGGGCATTGGTGGTTGGGCACCGTCGACGTCGTCCTGCTTGCTTCGCTACTGATCGGCTCGCTTCCGGGCATCGCGCTCGGCGCCCATTTCGCCGCCAAGGTGCCAGAAAATTCACTGCGCGGGTTGCTCGCCGCCGTGCTGCTGCTGATCAGCGGCAAGCTCATCCTCTCCTGACCCAGGGAATCCAAGCCATGTATCGCTACGACGACTACGACCACGCCATCGTGAAAGCACGCGTTGCCCAGTTCCGCGGCCAAACCGAGCGCTATCTTGCAGGGCAGCTTTCCGAAGACGAGTTCCGCCCGCTACGTCTGCAGAACGGCCTCTACATCCAGCGGCACAGTCCCATGCTGCGTCTGGCCGTCCCCTATGGCCTGATTGCGGCGCGACAGTTACGCAGGTTCGCCGACATCACCCGCCGCTACGATCGCGGCTTCGGCCACTTCACCACGCGACACAACTTGCAGCTCAATTGGGTGAAGTTGGCCGACGTTCCGGACATCCTCGCCGAACTCGCGGAAGAGGAACTGCACGCCATCCAGACCTCCGGCAACTGCATCCGCAACGTAACCACCGACCATTTTGCCGGCGTAGCTGCTGACGAAATTGCCGATCCGCGCCCGTGGGCCGAAATCCTGCGCCAATGGTCCACCTTTCACCCGGAGTTCGCCTACCTGCCGCGAAAGTTCAAGGTCGCCATTTCCGGCGCCACGGAAGACCGCGCCGCGGTTCAGGTGCACGACCTTGGCCTGCAGGTGGTAAGGAACGAGGCTGGCGAGATCGGCTTCAAGGTCTATGCCGGCGGTGGTCTCGGCCGTACGCCGCTGCTTGGCCAGGTTGTACGCGAATTCCTGCCTTGGCAGCATCTACTGAGTTACACCGAGGCACTGGTGCGGGTCTTCAACCGCCACGGCCGCCGCGACAACGCCTATAAAGCTCGCATCAAGATTCTGGTCAAAGCCCTCGGTCGCGATGAATTTTCACGGCAGGTCGAGGCTGAGTGGGCCCATCTCAAGGAAGGCCCCGCGACCTTGACCGCCGCGGAAGTTGGCCGCGTCGCCGCCCAGTTCGCCGCACCTGCCTACGAGACCCTCGCTGCTGACGACCTTTGCCACCTCGCCCACCTGCGCGAAGACAAGGCCTTCGCGCGCTGGGTCGGGCGCAATGTGCAGGCACACAAGGTGGCCGGCTATGCGGCCGTCACGCTGTCGCTGAAGGCATCAGGTGCCGCACCCGGCGATGCAAGTTCGGAGCAGCTGGAAGCCGCCGCCGACCTGGCCGAGCGCTTCAGCTTCGGCGAGCTTCGCGTCTCCCACGAGCAGAACCTGATCCTTGCCGACGTGCCGCAACGCGAGTTGTACACGGTCTGGCATCGCGCCAAGGCGGCAGGTCTCGCCTCACCCACCGTGGGCCTGATCCAGGACCTGATCGCCTGCCCAGGGGGCGATTTCTGCGGCTTGGCCAACGCCCGATCGCTACCGCTGGCCGCCGCGATCCAGGAACGCTTTGAGGATCTGGATTACCAGCACGATATCGGCGACCTGGAACTCAATATCTCGGGCTGCATGAACTCCTGTGGCCACCACCATCTGGGCGCTATCGGCATTCTCGGCGTCGATAAGAATGGCGAAGAGTGGTACCAGGTCACGCTTGGGGGTCGCCAGGGCAATCACGCGCGTATCGGCGATGTTATCGGCCGCGCCTTCGCCGCCGTCGAGGTACCTGACGCTGTCGAGCGCCTGATCACAAGCTACCTTGCGCATCGCCATGCCGACGAGCGCTTCATCGATACCTTTGACCGCATCGGCGCAGAGCCTTTCCGTGCGACCGCCTACAGCAATCCCCAACCATCAAGGAGAGTCGTAAATGGCTAACAAACAGATCATCAAGGAGCGTCGCCTGCAGGACGACGCGTGGAAAGTCGTGACCCTGGTCGACGGCGAGGCTCCACTCGATGTATGCCTGCCGGTAGGCCCGCTGCTGGTTCCGGTTTCCGTATGGAAGGCAAAGAAGGCCTGCCTGATCCATCGTGAATACGAGCACGGAACCCCTCTCGGAATCTGGCTCGCGCCGGAAGACAAGATCGAGGACATCGCGGGTGACATCGATGACTTCAGCGTGATTGCCGTTCATTTCCCCAAGTTTACCGATGGTCGTGGGTACTCGACGGCGCGGCTGCTGCGCGAGCGCTACGGCTTTGACGGGGAAGTCCGTGCCTTCGGCGACATCGGCCACGATCAGATCTTCTTCCTCAATCGCGCCGGTTTTGATGCCTTCGTAATTGGCGAAGGCAAAAGCGCCGAGGACGCGCTGACCGCCTTCGACGATTTCCCCGAAAGCTACCAGGGTGATGCGGTACAGCCGCTGCCCTTGTTCCGCCGACGAGCGGCCTGAACCGAATACAGAAGGATACGACATGCTGCGCGAAGCCCTGCTTCCCCTCCCCGACCTTGCCGACGTCGACCTGGTCGATACCGTGGCCGCAAAGGCCGCGACAGTCCGACGCTTGCTGCGCGATGTCGCCCGCGACTATGCCCCTGCCGTGTTCGCCAACAGCTTTGGCGCGGAGGACATGGTGCTCACCGACATGATCTGGGGCGACGGTATCGACATCGGCATCTTTTCGCTGGACACCGGCCGCCTGCCGGCCGAGACCTACGAACTGATGGCCGCGGCCGAGCACCGCTATTCCCGCCACCTTGAAATCTTTGCACCGCGCCATGAACTGGTGCAGGACTTCATCTCCGCATACGGCATCAACGGTTTCTACAATTCGGTGGAGGCTCGCAAGGGCTGCTGCCATGCGCGCAAGGTCGAACCGCTGCAACGTGCGCTCAACGGCAAGCAGGCCTGGATCACCGGCCTGCGCGCCGGCCAGTCGCAGACTCGCGAGAAGCTGAAGACCATCAGCTTCGACCCCGCCAACAATCTGGTCAAGATCAGCCCGCTGGCCGACTGGAGCGAACGCGAGATCTGGGTCTATCTGCGCGCCAATCGCATACCCTACAACGCATTGCACGACCACGGTTTCCCCAGCATCGGTTGCGCCCCCTGCACCCGGGCTGTAGCTCCGGGCGAAGACATTCGTGCCGGACGCTGGTGGTGGGAGTCACCTGAAACAAAGGAATGCGGCCTGCACCTGATCGACGGCAAACTGCAGCGAATCGCCAAGCCGGAAGTCGGCGCTGAAAAGACGGCGGTAGCATGAACGCTTCGGTCACCGAGCGCGATGCCGTGCGTCGCCACGCCACATTGGATCACCTCGAATGGCTTGAGGCAGAGGCCATTTACATCCTGCGCGAAGTCGCGGGCCAGTGCAGCAACCCGGCACTCCTGTTTTCGGGGGGCAAGGATTCCATCGTGCTCCTGCGCCTGGCCGAAAAAGCATTTCGTCCGGGCCGTTTTCCATTTCCGTTGCTGCACATCGATACCGGACACAACTATCCCGAAGTCATCGACTTCCGTGATTCCCGCGCCTGCCAATTGAACGAACGGCTGATCGTCCGCTCCGTGGAAAGCTCGATAGCTCGCGGCACCGTGCGACTCAAGTCGGCCAATGAGTCGCGCAACAAGCACCAGTCGGTGACCTTGCTCGAAACCATCGAGGAGTTCGGCTTCGACGCCTGCATCGGCGGCGCACGTCGCGACGAGGAGAAAGCACGCGCCAAGGAACGCATCTTTTCCTTCCGTGACGAATTCGGCGGCTGGGATCCGAAGAATCAGCGGCCTGAACTCTGGGACCTGTTCAATGCCCGGGTGCACAAGGGCGAGAACATCCGCGCCTTTCCGATCTCGAACTGGACCGAGCTCGACGTCTGGCAATACATCGCCCGCGAAGGCTTGTCCCTGCCGTCGATCTATTTCACCCATCTGCGGCCGGTAATTCGCAAGAAGGGATTGCTGCAGCCGGTGACAGGTTTGACGCCGGCGCGCCAGGGCGAAACCGTGGAATTGCTGCAGGTCCGATTTCGCACCGTCGGCGACATCACCTGTACCGCTCCCGTGGAATCCGATGCCGATACCGTTGAAAAGATCATTGGCGAGACAGCGACAACCACGATTACCGAGCGCGGCGCAACCCGCCTTGACGACCAGGCGTCCGAAGCCTCGATGGAACAACGCAAGAAGGAAGGGTATTTTTGATGGGTACCATTGAACGCATTCCAGAGTTTTCCGCAGCGGTAGATAGCGGGCTGCTGCGATTTCTCACCTGTGGCAGCGTGGACGACGGCAAGAGCACGCTGATTGGTCGCCTGCTGTTTGACACCAAGGCAATCCTGGCCGATGCTCTTCATGCCATCGAGAAAACATCGACGCGACGAGGCATGGAAGCGGTCGATCTTTCATTGCTTACCGACGGCCTCCAGGCCGAGCGCGAACAGGGCATCACCATCGATGTTGCCTATCGCTACTTCAGCACCGGGCGCCGCAAGTACATCATCGCCGACGCACCGGGGCATGAGCAATACACCCGCAACATGGTTACGGCTGCGTCGACGGCGAACCTGGCGATCATACTGATCGACGCCCGCAAGGGCGTCCTCACACAAACCCGGCGCCACTCCTATTTGGCTCATCTGGTCGGCATTCCGCATCTGATCGTGGCGGTGAACAAGATGGACCTTGTTGGCTACGATCAGGCGGTGTTCGAGTCCATCCGGGAAGAATACCTGGCGTTTGCTCGACAACTCGGCATCAACGATGTGCGATTCATCCCGCTGTCGGCTCTCAATGGCGACATGCTGGTTGATCGCGGCGACAATCTCGACTGGTACCAGGGGCCGACACTGATAGACGTCCTCGAGTCCGCCCCTGCAGCGCACAGCGAAAGTGATGAACGATTCCGCTTTCCGGTGCAGTATGTTTGCCGGCCACATCTGGCTGACAACCCCTTGCTACATGACTACCGGGGGTTCATGGGGCGCATCGAGTCTGGTGCGATTGCCGTTGGCGACGAGGTCGCGGTGCTTCCGTCCGGGCACCGCAGCCGCATCAAGGATATCCAGGTCGGTGGTAGCTCCCTGCCACGCGCCTTTGCGGAACAGTCGGTGACGCTGCTGCTTGAGGATGAGCTTGATATTTCACGCGGCGACATGATCGTGCGCACTGGCGATGGGGAGTCGGCGCTGGTGACACGGCGAATCGAGGCGATGCTCTGCTGGCTTGGCGACAGACCTCTGGATGCGCAGCGCAAGTATGTAATCCGCCATGCCACACGTGAGACACAGGCCCGGCTCGACGGCATTGCCTACCGCCTCGACATCAACACCCTGAATCAGGGCACTGCCGATGACATGGCAATGAATGACATCGCCCGCGTTGCCTTCAAGCTGGCGCAACCACTGGCAGTCGATCGCTATGCAGAAAACCGGGCCACAGGCGCCTTTATTGTCATTGACTCAAGCACGAACAATACAGTTGGCGCTGGAATGATTCTGTAGCGCAAGACCAAATAAAAAAGCCAGGCGTCGCCTGGCGTTTTTATTTGGAAGTGACGGCCTTATTCAGCGGCTACCGCTTCAACTACCTCGCCTGCCGGACGGTCGAGCAGTTCGACAAAGGCCATAGGGGCGTTGTCACCAACACGGAAGCCCATCTTGAGGATGCGCAGGTAGCCACCGTTGCGCGCGGCATAGCGCGGGCCAAGGACATCGAACAGCTTGCCGACAATCTCGCGATCGCGCGTGCGGTCAAAAGCAAGACGACGATTCGCCAGACTGGGCTTCTTGCCCAGGGTGATCAGAGGCTCCACCACGCGGCGCAGTTCCTTGGCCTTGGGCAGAGTGGTCTTGATGGCCTCGTGGCGCAGCAGCGAGACTGCCATATTGCGCAGCATCGCCTGGCGATGCGACGATGTGCGATTGAGTTTGCGAAGTCCGTTACCGTGACGCATGTTGAATCCCTCGTTTTTTGCGACCACCGCGCAATGCAAGTGGCCGGTTAATGGTTATCGAGTATTTTTAAAAGCTGTGACGCAGGTGATGCTTTGAAACAAGGCCGGAAGCACGCCCGGCCGCCGATGACTCAGGACAGCTTTTCCAGTCCGGCCGGCGGCCAGCTCTCCAGCTTCATACCCAGAGTCAAACCGCGCGAGGCCAACACTTCCTTGATTTCGTTGAGCGACTTGCGGCCAAGATTCGGCGTCTTGAGCAGTTCGGTTTCTGTACGCTGGATCAAATCGCCGATGTAATAGATGTTCTCGGCCTTGAGGCAGTTGGCGGAACGCACGGTTAGTTCAAGGTCATCGACCGGACGCACCAGCACCGGATCAACCGAGGTCTGCTTGGGCGTCTCGGCGGACATCGGAGTGCCTTCGAGATCGGCAAAGATCGAGAGCTGCTCCATCAGGATGCGGGCCGCCGTGCGCACGGCTTCCTCGGCATTGTCGATGGCACCGTTGGTCTCGATGTCGAGAATCAGCTTGTCAAGGTCAGTGCGCTGCTCGACGCGGGCAGACTCGACGGAATAGCTGACGCGACGCACCGGGCTGAACGAGGCATCAAGCATGATCTGGCCGATAGCGCGGTTTTCGCGGGCGATCTCGCGCTGGTTGGCGGGAACGTAGCCACGTCCGGATTCGACGCGGATCTGCATGTTAAGTTTGCCGCCGGGAGCAATGTGAGCAATTACGTGATCGGGATTGACGATCTCGACGTCGTGGGTAGATTCAATGTCCCGCGCAGTGACAACGCCTTCACCATTCTTCGACAGGGACAGCGTCGCCTCGCGGCGATTGTGCATTTTGAGTACCACACCCTTGAGGTTGAGCAGCACGTCAACCACGTCTTCACGGACGCCATCGAGCGTCGAGTACTCATGGAGCACGCCTTCGATCGAAACTTCGGTGGGCGCAACTCCTTCCATGGACGACAGCAGAATGCGGCGCAGGGCATTGCCAAGTGTATGGCCGAAGCCGCGCTCGAAGGGCTCCATCACCACGCGGGCATGCACCGGCGAGAGTTGCTGAACATCGATACTGCGGGGTTTCAGAAGTGTGTGCATGTGCATTCCTTCAAATGGGCAACGCCTGGCGTCCACTGGACGCCAGGCGTAAAACTACGTATTAGCGCGAATACAGTTCGACGACCAGGCCTTCGTTGATCGAGGGCGGCAGGTCTTCGCGAGCAGGAAGGGATTTAAACACTCCCTTGCCGGCCTTCGGGTCGACTTCGATCCACTCCGGGAAACCGCGCGATTCGGCAGCTTCCATGGCGGCCTTGGTGCGCAGGTGTCCACGAGTCCCTTCGGTCAACTGAATCACGTCGCCAGGACGGACGTTGTAAGAAGGAATATTCACGCGCTTGCCGTTGATCAATACGCCGTTGTGACGCACGACTTGGCGGGCTTCTGCACGCGACGCGCCAAAACCCATGCGGAAGGCGACGGTGTCGAGACGGCTTTCAAGAAGTTTCAACAGGTTTTCACCAGTCTGCCCCTTCTTGCGCTCGGCTTCGGCAAATACCTTGCGGAATTGGCGCTCGAGAATGCCGTAAATGCGACGGATTTTCTGCTTTTCGCGCAGCTGCGTACCATAACCAGACAGGCGCTGACCGGATTTCTGGCCATGCTGGCCGGGCGCGTAGGAACGGCGCTCGACGGAACACTTGTCGGTAAAGCACTTTTCGCCTTTGAGGAACAGCTTCTCGCCCTCGCGGCGGCACTGGCGGCACTTGGCGTCTAGGTTGCGGGCCATGGTGTCGGGTCCTTATTGCCTTAGATGCGACGGCGCTTGGGCGGCCGGCATCCGTTGTGGGGAATCGGGGTAATGTCGGTGATGCTGGTGATCTTCATGCCAAGTGCATTGAGCGCGCGAACCGCCGACTCGCGACCGGGGCCAGGGCCCTTGATGCGAACCTCGAGGTTTTTGACCCCACACTCCTGCGCCGCCTTACCGGCAGCTTCGGCGGCGATCTGTGCGGCGAACGGAGTCGACTTGCGTGACCCCTTGAAACCAGCACCACCCGAAGTCGCCCACGACAGGGCATTGCCCTGGCGGTCGGTGATGGTGATGATGGTGTTATTGAAGGAAGCATGAACGTGCGCGATGCCTTCGGCGACGTTCTTCTTGACCTTCTTGCGAACTTTGGTAGCGGTCTTTGCCATGTGCTGGTTCCTGGTTTACTTCTTGCCCATCGAAATTGCCTTGCGCGGCCCCTTGCGGGTGCGCGCATTGGTGCGCGTACGCTGGCCACGCACCGGCAGGCCACGACGATGACGAACGCCGCGGTAACAGCCAAGGTCCATGAGGCGCTTGATGTTCATCGTCGTCTCGCGGCGGAGGTCGCCTTCGACGGTGAACTTGCCCACTTCCTCGCGCAAGCGATCCATTTCGCTGTCCGTGAGTTCCTTGATCTTGGTCGACCGCTTGACGCCGACGGCGTCGCAGATCTTCCGGGCGCGGGTACGGCCGATGCCGTAGATCGCCGTCAGAGCGATCTCCGCGTGCTGGTGGTTCGGGATGTTGACGCCTGCTATACGAGCCATGTGCTTACCTGTTCGTCGCCGCCGTTGCGGTGTGGCGGGTTAGCTGAAAATTGGGAAACTGCTAAGTATATCTGATCGCGGCTGCCTGATCAACCCTGGCGCTGCTTGTGACGCGGATCGGTGCAGATGATCCGCACCACGCCCTTGCGGCGGATGACTTTGCAGTTGCGGCAGATACGTTTGACCGAAGCCAGAACTTTCATTGGATTTCTCCGGATAAATTGCCAGACTACTTGGCGCGGAACACGATACGAGCCTTGGAAAGATCGTAGGGTGTCAGCTGCACGGTGACCTTGTCGCCAGGGAGAATGCGGATGTAATGCATCCGCATTTTCCCGGAGATGTGGCCGAGTACCACGTGCCCGTTTTCCAGCTTGATGCGGAACGTGGCGTTCGGGAGATTCTCCATGACCTCTCCCTGCATTTCAATGACATCTTCCTTGCCCATACTTCAACGGCCCGGGAATCCGGCTCCCTTGAAATTGGCCTTCTTCAACAAGCTTTCATACTGGTGCGACATCACGTAAGCCTGAACCTGGGACATGAAGTCCATGGTCACAACAACGATGATCAGGAGGCTCGTACCGCCGAAGTAGAACGGGACATTCCACTTCAGGATTAGAAACTCGGGAATCAGGCAGACCAGGGTGATATAGATTGCACCAACCAGGGTGAGCCGAGTCAGTATCTTGTCGATGTATCGACTGGTCTGGTCACCGGGTCGAATTCCGGGAACGAACGCGCCGCTCTTCTTAAGATTGTCTGCGGTCTCCTTGGAATTGAAAACCAAGGCCGTATAGAAAAAGCAAAAGAAGATGATCGCGACGGCGTAAAGAATCACATAGATCGGCTGACCGGGCGACAGGGTTGCCGCGATATCCTTCAACCAGGTCATGCCCTCGCCCGAACCGAACCAGCCAGCCGCCGTGGCCGGGAAAAGAATTATCGATGACGCGAAGATCGGCGGGATTACGCCGGACATGTTCAACTTCAGCGGCAGATGCGAGCTCTGACCACCATAAATCTTGTTGCCGACCTGGCGCTTGGCGTAGTTCACCAGTATTTTGCGCTGGCCCTTTTCGACAAAAACCACGAAGCCGGTTACCAGAACGACGAGGGCACAGATAAACAAGGCCGAGATCGCGTGCATCGCGCCGGTTCGTACCAATTCAAACAAACCACCCAGTGCGCTCGGAAGACCAGCAACGATGCCAGCAAAAATGATGATCGAAATGCCATTGCCCAGCCCGCGTTCGGTAATCTGCTCGCCGACCCACATCAGGAACATGGTTCCGGTCAGTAGCGTCAACACGGTGACGAAACGGAACATCGGACCCGGATCGAGCACAAGGCCCGCTTGGGATTCGAGTGCTATCGCAATACCCAGGCCCTGGAACAGCGCCAGTGCAACCGTGCCGTAGCGGGTATATTGGGTAATCTTGCGGCGACCGGCCTCACCCTCCTTCTTCAACTGCTCGATCGATGGCACAGCGACGGCCATAAGCTGCATGATGATCGAGGAGGAGATGTACGGCATGATGCCCAAGGCAAACAGCGTGAAGCGGGACAGCGCGCCACCGGAGAACAGGTTAAAGACCCCGAGGATCCCGCCCTGCTGACCTTGGAACAATTCGGCGAGCTTGACCGGATCGATCCCCGGAACGGGAATATGCGCGCCGATCCGGTAGACAATGAGTGCGCCGAGCAGAAACCACAAGCGGCGCCATAGGTCGCCGAACTTGCCGGTTTTCCCAATAGCCGCTGCCTGATTGCTCGCCACTGCGCGTACCGTCCTCTATCAGGCTGCAGCGATGTCCGCCACTGATCCGCCGGCCGCCTCGATCGCAGCGCGCGCACCCTTGGTGGCACCAACACCCTTCAACACTATCTTGCGGCCGAGCTTCCCAGACAGGATAACCTTGGCCGAAAGAGCATCCCCGGCAATTACGCCAGCCTGCTTCAAAACCAGAAGATCAACCTCTTCAACCGGAAGCTTATCCAGTTCGGATAGACGCACCTCGACGTTGCGGCTGGCCGTCAATGATACGAATCCGCGCTTCGGCAAACGGCGCTGCAACGGCATCTGGCCGCCTTCAAATCCAACCTTGTGAAAACCGCCAGCGCGTGACTTTTGACCCTTATGCCCGCGGCCGGCTGTCTTGCCCAAGCCGCTCCCGATACCGCGACCGACACGCTTGGGAGCGTGCTTCGAGCCGGCACCCGGCTTAAGGTTGTTGAGTTCCATACCCATTCTTTTCCCCTTAGCCTTCGCTCTTGACGAGGTAGGCAATCTTGCGAATCATGCCGCGCACGGCGGGCGTGTCCTCAAGCATCGCCGAACTGTTGAGCTTCCTCAGGCCGAGTCCGCGCGCCGTGGCACGATGATCCTGCTTGGTACCGATCAGGCTCTTGACCAGCGTGACCTTGATTTTCTTGTCCGCCATGTCTTACTCCAGAATATCCGCCAAGGCCTTGCCGCGCTTGGCTGCAATCTCGGCGGGCGTGCTCATCGCGCGCAGGCCATGCAAGGTCGCACGCACGACATTGTAAGGATTGGTCGAGCCGATAGTTTTGGCAACCACATCGGTGACGCCCATAACTTCGAACACCGCACGCATCGGGCCACCGGCGATAACGCCGGTACCGGCAGACGCCGGCGACATCAGAACCGTGGTAGCCCCGTGCTTGCCGGTCACCGAGTGATGTAATGTGCCGTCCTTAAGGTTGACCTTGGTCATTTTGCGACGGGCCTCTTCCATGGCCTTCTGCACAGCAACAGGGACTTCGCGGGACTTGCCCTTGCCCATGCCGACGCCACCATCTCCGTCGCCAACGACCGTCAGCGCAGCGAAGCCAAGAATCCGGCCGCCCTTGACAACTTTTGTGACACGATTGATGGAGACCATCTTCTCGCGCATGCCGTCATCGCGCTCTTCCTGAACCTGCTGCTGTTTCCTGCCTTGCGGTTTTGCCATGTCGTCGGCCTCGCTCAGAACTTCAGACCGCCCTCACGGGCGGCTTCAGCCAGCGCCTTGACGCGGCCGTGGTAATGAAAACCGGAACGATCGAACGCAACCTGCTCGATGCCGGCCGCTTTGGCCCGCTCAGCGATCAACTTGCCGATCGTCTTGGCGGCATTAACGTTGCCACCGTTCGGGACCTGGCCACGAATGGCCGGCTCCATCGTGGAGGCGGACGCGAGCACACGCGTACCGCAATCCGAGAAAATCTGGGCGGAGATGTGAAGGTTGCTACGATGCACCGCGAGGCGCACAACCTTGAGCTCCGCAATCTTGGCGCGGGTTTTACGCGCCCTGCGTAGACGAGCCTGTTTCTTTTCCATGTTTCAGCGCCTCGATTATTTCTTCTTGGTTTCCTTGATGGCCACAACCTCATCGGAGTAGCGGACGCCCTTGCCCTTGTAGGGCTCCGGCGAACGGTACGCGCGAATTTCGGCGGCCACCTGCCCAACCACTTGCTTGTCGATCCCCTTGATCAGGATCTCGGTCTGGGTGGGCGTCTCGACCTTGATGCCATTCGGCATGTCATGAACCACGGGATGGGAAAAACCCAAGGTGAGATTCAGCTTGGCACCTTGCGCCTGGGCGCGATAACCCACCCCGACCAGCGTCAGCTTTTTTTCGAAGCCTTTGGTAACACCAATCACCATGTTGTTCAGCAGTGC
>CAJBYR010000101.1 GCA_903959855.1 uncultured beta proteobacterium | reverse complement strand
GAACCGGACTTTGGCCGTCGTCAGTGAAACCAACGAAGCCATTCTGCGTACCCGCAGTTGCCAGGCGCTGATCCAGAAAACCGTCGAGACCTTGCATGAAAGCGGTGGCTTTCCGCTGGCCTGGGTTTATGCCCAGGAGTACCAGCTTCCGGCCATGGTGGTGGTTGGTGAACATCCGGAACTGGCCTCGCGAATTACCAATTCGCTGCGCGCTGATTTCTGCCGCAAGGGCGAAAGCGGCGAATCGGACCCGGTGCACTGCACTTTCTATTCATCTCTCGTCGACTGTGACCGGTCCCTCGGGCCCGAGATCCCTGCCGGGTTCGAAGCCCTCGGTCTGGCCCATCTGCCCTTGCGGATTTCCGGAAAAATTGTCGGTGGCATATGCATAGCAGGCCTGGCGGAAGACTTGGCGGACAGCGAGGAGCAGGGCCTGCTTGCGAGTCTCGCGGAAAATCTCTCGCATGCGCTCGATGCCCTCGAGCAAGACCGTGCCCGCCAGAATGCCGAGCGCAAACTGGAGCTTGCTGCCCATGTCTTTGAGAACAGCGCCGAAGGCGTGATGATCACCGACCGGGACAACAAGATCCTGATGGTCAATCGGCGTTTTTCGGAGATCACCGGCTATTCGGCGGACGAGGTGGCCGGCCAGACGCCAGGCCTGCTCAATTCCGGGCAGCAGGACAAAGCCTTCTACAACAACATGTGGCGCTCCCTGACAAACCGGGGCGAGTGGCATGGTGAAATCCGCAACCGGCGCAAGGACGGCGAGGTCATCGTTGAATGGATGAACATCAGCGCCGTGAAGAACGATGCCGGTGAAATCGTCAATTATGTTGCTGTGTTCTCCGAGATTACGGTGCATAAGACGATCAAGAAGCGCATGCAGTTCCTTGCCCACTACGATGCGCTGACATCCTTGCCCAACCGCATACTGTTCAGCGATCGTTTCGAGCAGTCGATCATTGCCGCACGCCGCAACAAGCGCTGTACCGCGCTGCTGCTGATCGACCTGGATCGCTTTGATCAGATCAACAAGGCGGTCGGCCACAACGCCGGCGACTCCCTGCTGCAGGAAGTTGCCGGCAGGCTGCTGGCGGCTGTCGATCCAGGCCATTGCGTCGCGCGTCTTGGTGGCGACGAGTTCGCGATCGTTCTGTCCGATATCGGGACACCCGATGAGGCCGCTGCGGCAGCGATTCGTGTTCAGCAGGAGCTAGGACGCGCACTCTACGTTTCGGACACGGCACATTACGTTTCCGCAAGCATCGGCATCGCCGTGTACCCGAAAGACGGCGAGGATGCCGAAGCCCTCACCAAGAGCGCGGATGCTGCAATGTATCTTGCCGCAGAGGCCGGTGGAAATACCTATCGCTTCCCGCAATCCAACGAAAAGCTTTCCGACCAGATCAAGTTGCGCGAACGGCTGCATCGAGCAATTGAACGCGATGAGCTAAAGGTTTTCTATCAGCCGCTGGTGTCTGGCGAGACCGGACGCATCATCGGTGCCGAAGCGCTGCTGCGCTGGTTCCGGCCCGAGGCCGGCTATGTCAGCCCGGAATTCTTTGTTCCGATGCTGGAGGAGGCAGGGCTTGCGGTACGTGTCGGTGACTGGGTGCTGCGTACGGCCCTGGAGAACAACATCGCCTGGCGCAAGCAGTTCGACAGCGAATTCTTCATCGCCGTCAATTACTGCTCGGCCCAGACCAAGGATGACAAGGCGGTTGAGAAGCTTGATGCCGTGCTGAAGGAATTGACCTTCGACCCGCGCTACCTCAATCTGGAGATATCCGAAGCCACCTTGATGCGCGACGCCCCGGCAGGCCTGACGCTGTTGCATCGCCTGAGTGATCTGGGTGTCAGGCTGTCCATGGATAATTTCGGGACCGGCTATTCCAGCCTGAGCTACCTGAACCGGTTCCCCATCGACGCGCTGAAGATCGACCGTTCCTTTATCCAGGACACCCCTACCGATGCAGAGGCCATGGCGATAACGCGCACGATTATCGCGATGGCCCATGCGCTCAACCTGAAAGTTGTCGCTGCCGGGGTCGAATCGGCGAGCCAGGTGAACGTTTTGCGCCGCGCCCGATGCGATGTACTTCAGGGATATCGGTTCTCGCAGGGCGTGAGCGCTGAGGATTTTGCCAAGATCCTGGTGGAAAACCAGAAGCAGGGAAGCTTTTTCACCGAAACCGAAGGCCCCGAGCGTCTTCACCTTGTTGGATAATGCGGCGGCGGATCGCCGGTATCGGCGGCGCGCGGGGTGCTGATGCCGTGGTGACCAGCAGGCGGGGCGAACGTCCTGCTGTTGTTCGGGCAAAGCGGGGTGAATGACAAAATGCATCGAGCATGAATTCGATGCCGCCATTTTCGGGAAGTCGAAGCACTTGAGCGAAGACGCGATTCCTGACACCGGGCTGGTTTCGCTGCAGGCCGAGATTGAACGGCTGCAGGGCGAACTGACTGGTGTGCGGCAGCAACTCGTGGATACCGAAAAGGCGTTCGGGCGCTTCGTCCCGCGTGAATTCCTGCACTTCCTTTCGATCGACAACGTGCGTGGCGTGCGCCTGGGGATGCAGACCGAGCGCAAATTGACCATCCTGTTTGCCGATATCCGGAACTTCACCGGCTTGTCAGAAACGATGACGCCGCAGGAAAACTTCGATTTCCTGAACTCCTACCTGTCGCAGATGGAACCGATGATCGTGCCTTTCCGGGGACTGATCGACAAATATATCGGCGATGCAATCATGGCTCTGTACCCCGAGCAAACCGATGATGCGGTCCGCAGCGCGCTGGCGATGCTTGAACGCCTGGACAACTACAACAAGGGACGTGCGCGCGCCGGCTATCTGCCAATTCGGGTCGGAATCGGGGTCAATACCGGAATCGTGATGCTGGGAACCGTTGGCGGCAGCGGTCGCATGGAAGGAACCGTGATCAGCGATGCGGTGAACCTGGCCTCGCGGCTTGAAGACATGTCAAAGACCTTCGGCGTGCCCCTGCTGATCAGTGAGCATACCTTGCACAGCTTGGAAGATCCGTCTCGCTACTGCATTCGCTTCCTGGCCCGCAGCCGGGTGAAAGGCAAGCTGGAGGCGCAGTCCGTCTATGAGGTTTTCGACGGCGACCCGCCGGGAATGCGCGCCGCCAAAATGCGGACACGAAAGCGCTTCGAAGAAGCGCTGGCGTTCTATTTTGTTGCCGATATCTTCCGTGCCCGGACACGCCTGGTGCGTTGCCTTGAGGAAGTCCCGGAAGACACTCCGGCGCAGCTCTATCTGGCGCGCTGCGACGAATACCTGCGCAACGGCCATGCGGAGGGTATTGAGGAAAACGAGCTGGGCCAGACCTGGAGCGAAGACTACAGCGCCGGTATTGCCGAGATCGACAGCCATCATCGCGGCATGCTGAGCCAGTTGAATGCGTTGGCCGTGGCGGTTCGCGAAGGAAGAACGCAGGATACAAAGCCGATTCTTGTGCGCCTGGCCAACGAGGCAGCGACGCAGTTCGGGCTTGAGGAAACGCTGATGCAGGAGGCGCACTATGCGTTTCGCGCCGAGCATGATCATCAGCATCGACGATTCCAGCAAAACCTGGCTCATCTCAGCGAAGAGATCCAGGCAGAGACCGAGAATCCGGTGTATCTCGCGTTCCGCATCAAGCTGCTGCTGATGGACTGGACCATCAATCACAGCATCAAGACCGACCGCCACCTCGGGCATCACCTGAAGTCACGCAGCGGCGGCTAGCGATAGGCGCGCATCGTGCCGCAATCGCTGTAAAAATATGCAAAATGAATGGTGGGCGGTACTGGGATCGAACCAGTGGCTTCCACCGTGTGAAGGTGGCACTCTACCGCTGAGTTAACCGCCCGCGAAAGAGGCGCGAATTTAACCACAAAGCCCTGCTGGCGGTCAATTGGCGCGCGGCAGTGGAATAAAATCCAATCTTTCGCCACGTCACGACACGCCATGACCGTTCGCACCCGTTTTGCTCCCAGTCCCACCGGCTTCCTGCATATCGGTGGCGCGCGCACCGCCCTGTTTTCCTGGGCCTATGCGCGCCGTCACGGCGGCAGCTTCATTTTGCGCATCGAGGACACCGACGTGGCGCGCTCCACCCCGGAAGCGGTGCAAGCGATAGTCGACGGCATGCGATGGCTGGGCCTTGCCCACGACGAGGGGCCTTTCTACCAGATGCAGCGCATGGACCGCTACAAGGAGGTTATTGGCCAGATGCTCGCCGCCGGCACTGCCTATCACTGCTATACCTCCAAGGAAGAGCTGGACGCCTTGCGTGCCGAGCAGGAGGCGAGGAAGGAGAAGCCTCGCTACGATGGTTGCTGGCGTCCGGAATCCGGCAAGAATCTGCCTGTCCCGCCACCAGGCATAGCGCCGGTGGTGCGATTCCGCAATCCGCAGGATGGTGTTGTCACCTGGGATGACCAGGTGAAGGGGCGCATCGAATTCGCCAATTCCGAGCTCGATGACTTCATCATTGCCCGGGCCGACGGCACGCCGACCTACAACTTCTGCGTCGTGGTCGATGATCATGACATGAAGATCACCCACGTCATTCGCGGCGACGACCATGTCAACAACACGCCGCGCCAGATCAACCTGCTGCGCGCACTGGGTGCGCCGGTTCCGGAATACGGCCATCTTTCGATGATCCTCGGCGACGACGGGCAGAAGCTTTCCAAGCGGCACGGCGCCGTGTCGGTGATGCAGTACGACGATGAAGGCTACCTGCCGGAAGCCGTGCTGAACTATCTTGCACGCCTGGGCTGGTCGCATGGCGATGAAGAGATTTTCAGCATGGAGCAGTTCGTGCAGTGGTTCGATCTCGATCACATTACGGCATCCGCCGCGCAGTTCAATACCGAGAAGCTGAACTGGCTGAACGCCCACTACCTGAAGCAGGCCGATCCTCAGCGCCTCGCGGCGGAAGCAGGAAGGCGCCTGGCGCGGCAGGGGGTGAGTCTTGAGGGGGGGCCGGATGCGTCGCGGGTTGCCGCGCTGTATCGTGATCGCGTAGCGAGCCTCAACGAACTGGCCGACGCCATGCATCCCTTTTTCTCGCTGCCCGGGCCGACACCGGAACTTGTCGCCCAGCATTTGACCGAACCGGCATTGAAGGGCCTTGCCGCGCTCAGGGCAAGGCTGGCTGACTGCGCCTGGCAGGCGGCCGAGTTAGGCCAGGCGGTAAAACAGACGGCGACAGAGCTTGGCCTGAAAATGCCGCAACTCGCGATTCCGTTGCGCGTGGTCCTGCTCGGGCTTCCCCAGTCGCCGTCGATCGATGCCGTGCTCGAAGTGCTTGGACGGGAGCGGGTGTTGTCGCGACTGGAGCAGGTCTTGAAGGGATAGTGGATTGAACGGGCACGCTGCAAACGCAACAGGCCGGCGGGATACTCCCGCGTTCCCGTAGTGCATGCCTACCTCAGCTTGCTGATCGCGGGATTTCTGGTCGCCGGCTGTGCGGCCTCGCCGGAAGTGCGCCGCCAACTTCAGGCACCGCCGGGTTTGCAGGGCTTCAGCGCGGTGTATTCCGAGTTTGATATGCGGCTGCAACTGGTGACCGCAGCCGATGCCCCGACCTGCAAGGAATCGGATTGCCTTGCAGATCGCGCATTTGACCTGCGTGTCCTGGCAATCGGAAATCGACTTGCGGATGCAGCGTTCCGGCAGCATGCGGATCTTCATCTGCGGTTTCCGCGCTTCGAATTTGTGGTGGCAGAGAAGCGTGATCCGGGCGCGGCATCCAGTGCCGCCGGAACTGTGGTGATCTATCGTGGTGTGCGATTGCTTGAACTGGATGATGCTGCGCTGGCATTCATCATGGCGCGGGAGATGAGTCATGTCATTGATGGCCACCATGATGAGAACGTAACCACCAGTATCCTCGTTGGCGTCGCGGCGCAGATACTCTTCCCGATCCTCAATTTGCCGGCCCTGATTTCAGGAGGCGCGGCGACGACTGCAGCGGCAACTTCGGCGGCGACCGCTACGGTGACAAGCACCGCTGTCGCGTCGGCGGCGTCGTTTGCCGGTTCGCGTGCATTGCGTGCCACGTTCCGCCCGCAACAGGTGATCGAGGCGGAAGCGCTGGCGATGGACCTGCTGGCCACCGCCGGCTGGGATGGGCGGGATGTCGCCGAACATCTGCAGGTGATCCCGCCGCCATTGCCCGACGGCTCGTCATGGCCCGAAGAACTCCGCGAATCGATACGGCGAATCGCCAGCCTCATGCAGGGCCCGCCGCAATTCGATGCGACCGGGCTGCCGGCTCAGATCGTTCCCATATCCGTGGCGGACCTGCCGCCACCGTTGATCAGCGTCCCATTCTGAAGTTTCACGCGATCGCCACTACGCCACGCGGGCGGGGTGTCGCCGCTGAAAGTGCGGGTGCTGCCATCGTCGAAGCGCACGCTGACGTCATAGCGCTTGCTTTCCTTGACCGACTTTTCGATATGGTTGCCGGCGTAGGCCCCGCCGACTGCGCCCAGAACCGTGGCGATGTCGCGCGCCGCGCCGCGGCCCCACTGGTTGCCGATGATGCCGCCGACGAGGCCGCCGGCGACAGCGCCGCCGCCGCTGCCCCTGGCTTCGACGGCAACTTCGCGCACCGATTCGACGGTGCCGCACTCGCGGCAGATGGCCGGCATCGCCACTGCGACCGGAGTCGGCGCTGGTGCCACGGTGACTGCCGGCGGCGTGAAGGGTTCGTAGGTGCGAGCAACCGGTGAAGCGGTTACGCGACGCGCCACGGGCGCGGCAGCTTCAACATGGCGGACCACCGCTGCCTTGGGCTTTTCTTGCGGCAGGGTGACCGTCTGCTGCACCGAGATGGGGGGGGCGACAGGCAGGCTGCTCGCAACAATCGGGCGCTCCGCGTCGGCTTTGTGCGGGGCAGGGCCTGGTAGCCAACCGGCGAGATAGGCGACACCGGCGAGGCTGAGCACGGTCACTGAGGCTGCCGCCGCGAGAACCAGCGGATGTGCGGAGGCCGGGTGGGCTGAGTGGTTCAGGGGAAGGGATTGCGTTGTGTCCATGATCTGCTCCTGTGTGAAGAATGCATGAGCACATTAACGCGGCTCCCCGCCGCCGGGGCCGGGGGCAATCAACTGTTACATCTGTTACAAAGATCGCGGGGTGCGCGTTTGGGCGCGGACGCCGAAACGCAACGGGTCGAGCGCGCGTACCAGATCAGATTCCAGCGGCAACGGATCGCCGTCGATCTGGCTGGCCAGCAGTTCCGCGCAGATCGAGGCAAACACCAGTCCGCGGGCACCGAAGCCGTCGCTGATCCACAAACCTTCGCCGGCGGAAAGCGGGCCGACCAGAGGCAGGCGATCCGGCGACATCGGCCGGAAGGAAACACGCCCCTGTAGCGCCTGCGCAGACAGCCCATCGGCGAAGCCCGGCAGCACCATGTCGAGACGGAAAAGATTCTCGACATGGTCGGCGACCCGCGATGCGGGATCGAGATCGTCCGCCTGCGTCGTCGCCCCGACACAGCGTATGCCATCGAAGGCGGGGGTGACGTAACCCAGGCGTGTCGCGACGATGTTCATCGGTGGCGTGGCCGCTTGCGGAACATGGCTGACCTGGCCGCGCCCCGGGCGGATCGGCAACTTGAACCGGGGCACCAGCGCCGCCGCGCCGATGCCGTTGGCCAGCACCACTTCGTCGGCTTCGATCAGGATTCCATCGCCATGGATGCGCCACACGTCCTGAGTGTGTTCCAGCGCCGAGACGGTGACATTGAAGCGACAGTCGATCTGGTGCAACAGGCTGCGACACAGGCTGGGCGGGTTGATCCAGCCCGCCTGCGGAAACCACCAACCGCCGAAAGCGACGGGCCATGCCGCCAGGTCAGCCGCCTCCTCGCGGGTCACGTAACGGCAGAAGTCGGCGGGCAGGGCGTGGTCCTTGGCGATGTGGCGCTGGGTTTCTTCGTGTATTTCGTCACGCGCGATGTGCAGCGCCCCGGTCCAGCCGCAGCGGACCCCGGGCAAGGCGCCGAACTGTCGCCGGCCAAGCAGGAAGCCGGCGCGCAGAAGCCGCGCCAGTTTGCGGTCATCCTCCGATGGCAGCGGGCGGAACACGCCGGCATGGTTTCCCGATGCGCCGGCCGCCGCGCCGGCGGCCGCATCGACTACCGTCACGCTGTGCCCGCGTCCTGCAAGGGCATGGGCGATCGAGGCGCCGGCGATGCCGGCGCCGATCACGGCGATGCGTCTGGAGGAGCGGGGGCCTGCCGCTACCGGCGGGCCCTCACGGCGTCCGACCAGCATGTCGCGCTTGCCGCCGAAACCGGGCCTGCGTTCAAGCTGAAAGTCGGCGCTGGCGAGACGGCGTCGTACCTCACCGGCAACGCTCCAGGTGGCCAAGGCGGCCCCGGGTGCGGCGATTCGCGACAGTTGCGTGGCGATCTCATCGGTCCATAGTTCAGGATTGCGGTCCGGAGCAAAGCCGTCGAGATAAATCGCATCGGCGGCAAGCGTCAGTTTTGGCAGCAGCTCAGCGGCATCGCCGAAGCACAGGGTCAGGATGACGTCGTCAAACTCCAGGCGATGCAGGCCGGGTAGCAGCGGGGGCCATTGCGCGTGCAGATCGCTTGCCAGCGCGGCGAGTTCTGGCCAGCGCTGGTGCAGCTGCTTCAGGTCATCGCGGCGGAATGGATGCTTCTCGACCGCGACGTAGTGCAGGCGTCGACCGGCACCCTGTTGCCGGCGCCACGCCTGCCAGGTTGCGAGGAAGTTCAGGCCGAGCCCGAAGCCGGTCTCGAAAATGACAAAGCGCGAGCGTGCACTCCAGCGAGCGGGCAGCTCATTGCCGGCAAGGAAGACGTGGCGGGCCTGATCGAGGCCGCCGTGGCTCGAATGGTAGATGTCGCCGTACAGCGGCGAGAACGGTGTGCCGTCCCCGGCGAACGCAAGTTCGGCGGGGACCAGCGGGGAACTCATTCGCGGCGCATTTGCGGGAACAGGATCACGTCGCGGATCGAGGCCGAGTCGGTCAGCAGCATTACCAGGCGGTCGATGCCGATGCCGCAGCCGCCGGTGGGTGGCAGGCCGTACTCGAGGGCACGGATGTAGTCGGCGTCGTAGTACATGGCTTCTTCGTCACCGGCCTCCTTGGCCTTGGCTTGCTGCATGAAGCGCGCCGCCTGGTCTTCGGGGTCGTTCAATTCGGAGAAGCCATTGGCGATCTCGCGGCCGACAATGAACAGTTCGAAGCGCTCGGTTATCGACGGGTTGCTGTCGCTGGCACGGGCCAAGGGTGAGACTTCCGCCGGGTAGTCGATGATGTAAGTCGGTTCCCACAGCTCGGCCTCGGTGGTTTCTTCGAACAGCACCAGTTGCAGGCTGCCGAGCCCGGCGTGTGCCAGGTGCGGCGCCTTGAGGTCGACGCGCAGATCCTTCAGCTTCTGCCGGATCCACTCGATGTCATTGAGTTGTTCGAGGCTGTAGCCGGGGTGGTAGTGATGGATTGCGCCGGCGATGGTCAGCCGCGCAAAGGGCTTGGAAAGGTCCAGCGTGCGTCCCTGGTACTGGAACACTTCCGTGCCCAGTGCCTCGCGCGCGGAGTGGCGCAGCAGGCCTTCGGTGAAGTCCATGAGGCGGCGGTAATCCGTGTAGGCCTCGTAGAACTCCATCATGGTGAATTCCGGATTGTGGCGGGGGCTCAAGCCTTCATTGCGGAAGTTGCGATTGACCTCGAACACCTTTTCGAAGCCGCCGACTACCAGGCGCTTGAGGTAGAGCTCGGGCGCGATGCGCAGGAACAGTTCCATGTCCAGCGCGTTGTGGTGGGTGGTGAACGGCTTGGCTGCGGCGCCGCCGGGGATGGGATGCATCATCGGCGTTTCGACTTCGAGGAAGCCGTGGTGCATCATGTAATTGCGGATCGACTGGATCATCCGGCTGCGGGCGACGAAGGTGAAGCGCGTCTGCTCGTTGGTGATCAGGTCGAGTTCGCGGCTGCGGTACTT
>CAJBYR010000100.1 GCA_903959855.1 uncultured beta proteobacterium | reverse complement strand
GAATTGCATGCCTTGTCGATGCAAACCCTGACGCCCGAGGAATGGAAGGCGAATGGATAAGCTCCTGATCGCGGGCGGAACTCCGCTCGCCGGCGAGATCGCCATTTCCGGCGCAAAGAATGCAGCCTTGCCGCTGCTGTGCGCGGCGCTGCTGACCAAGGATCCGGTCACATTCACCAATGTGCCGCGCCTCAACGATATCGGCACCATGCTCAAATTGCTGGCGCAGATGGGCGTCAAGGTGATGCGCGAAAGCGGAAAAGTCGGCGCTGGTGACACGGTGATTCTGGATGCCTCCGGGCTGGACAATGCCGTTGCACCCTACGAAATGGTCAAGACCATGCGCGCCTCGATACTGGTGCTTGGTCCGCTGGTCGCCAGGACCGGCGAAGCCCGCGTATCACTTCCCGGCGGCTGTGCCATCGGCGCGAGGCCGGTCGATCAGCACATCAAGGGCCTGACGGCGATGGGTGCGGAGATCACCGTGGAGCACGGATATGTCCACGCCAAGGCTGCGCATCTAAAGGGCGCCCGGCTGTTTACCGACATGGTCACCGTGACCGGCACCGAGAACCTGATGATGGCGGCCTGCCTGGCGGATGGCGAGACCGTGATCGAAAACGCCGCGCGCGAGCCCGAGGTCGTTGATCTGGCCAACTGCCTGGTCGCCATGGGCGCGCGAATCTCGGGCGCGGGCGGCGACGTGATCCGTATTCAGGGCGTCGCATCTCTGCACGGCGCCACCCATCGGATCATGCCGGACCGCATTGAAACCGGTACCTATCTCTGTGCTGCGGCGGCTACGGGCGGCGAAGTGCGCCTCACCGGTACCTCGTCTGCCTACCTCGATGCGGTGATCGACAAGCTGATGGACACCGGCTGCGAGGTGGTATCCGAGCGTGACGCGATTCGCCTCAAGGCGCCGGCGCGGCTGACCGCCGTGAGCATACGCACGGCCCCCTATCCGGCCTTTCCCACAGACATGCAGGCACAGTTCATGGCGATCAATGCCGTGGCGGATGGAACCGCGGTGATGCGCGAGACGATTTTCGAGAATCGGTTCATGCATGCGGTGGAACTGATCCGCCTAGGCGCCGACATCCGTATCGACGGCAACACGGCCTTCGTCAAGGGTGTGGCCAAGCTCGATGGTGCGACAGTGATGGCCACCGACCTCCGCGCCTCTGCCAGCCTGGTGATTGCCGGCCTGGTCGCGCAAGGTGAAACCCTGATCGAGCGCATCTACCATCTTGATCGAGGCTACGAGGGCCTGGAGCAGAAGCTCGCTGCTCTGGGGGCGAACGTGCAACGGGTAAAATGAGCGCATGAGCGGAATCACCATTGCCCTCTCCAAGGGCCGCATCTTCGAGGAAACCCTGCCTTTGCTGGCGGCGGCGGGAATCGTGCCGGCCGAGGACCCGGAGAAGTCGCGCAAGCTGATCATTCCCACCAACCGCGCGGACGTGCGGGTGGTGATCGTGCGCGCCTCCGACGTTCCGACTTACGTTCAGTATGGCGCTGCCGATCTCGGCATCGCCGGCAAGGACGTGCTGCTGGAGCACGGTGGCGCCGGGCTGTATCAGCCGCTGGATCTGAACATCGCACGCTGCCGCATGTGCGTCGCGGCGCCGGTCGGCTTCGACTATGCCGCCGCGGTGCGCCGCGGCGCGCGCCTGCGCATCGCCACCAAGTACATCGCCGTGGCGCGCGAGCACTTTGCGGCCAAGGGCGTGCATGTCGATCTGATCAAGCTCTACGGTTCCATGGAGCTGGCGCCACTGGCCGGGCTGGCCGAGGCCATCGTCGACCTGGTATCGAGCGGCGCGACGCTGAAGGCCAACCAGCTGGTCGAAGTCGAAGAAATCATGCCGATCTCCTCGCGTCTGGTTGTCAATCAGGCATCGCTGAAGATCAAGCGTGAGCTGTTGCAGCCGGTGATTTCCGCGATAGAGAAAGCAATAAAGTGATTCGCCGTCTCTCCACCGCCGACTCCGGCTTTGCCGCGACCCTCGACGCGCTGCTGCATTTCGACAACTCGACCGATGACGCCATCGAGCGCACCGTTGCCGAGATCCTCAGTCGAGTGCGCGGCGAAGGCGACCCGGCGGTACTCGACTACACACGCCGCTTTGACAAGCTCGATGCCGGCAGCGTCGGTGAACTGGAACTGCCGCGCGCTGAACTGCGCCACGCGCTCGACCGCCTGCCGCCTGCCCAGCGCAAAGCGCTTGAGGCCGCTGCCCAGCGCGTCACCAGCTATCACGAGCGGCAGAAGTCCGAGTCCTGGAGCTTTACGGAACCCGACGGTACTCGCCTGGGGCAGAAGGTCACGCCACTGGACAGGGTCGGCCTGTATGTGCCCGGCGGCAAGGCGGCGTACCCGAGTTCGGTACTGATGAATGCGCTGCCGGCCAAGGTCGCCGGTGTCGGTGAACTGGTCATGGTGGTGCCGACGCCGCGCGGTGAAAAAAATGCGCTGGTGCTCGCCGCGGCCTGTCTTTCCGGCGTGGATCGCGTGTTCACCATCGGTGGCGCCCAGGCTGTGGCCGCGCTGGCCTACGGCACCCGGACTGTTCCGCAAGTCGACAAGATCGTCGGCCCCGGCAATGCCTATGTGGCCGCTGCCAAGCGCCGTGTATTCGGTACTGTCGGCATCGACATGGTGGCCGGTCCGTCGGAAGTGTTGATCATTGCCGATGCCACGGCCAACCCGGACTGGGTGGCGATCGATCTCTTCGCCCAGGCCGAGCACGACGAACTGGCCCAATCCATCCTGCTTTGCCCCGACGCCGGATTCATCGCCAAGGTGGCTGCCAGCATCGAACGCCTGTTGCCGACCATGCCGCGCCGCGAAGTCATCGCCGCTTCGCTTAAAGGGCGCGGTGCGCTGATCCAGGTGGCGAACCTCGACGAAGCCTGCGAGATTGCCAACCGGATTGCACCCGAGCACCTTGAGCTTTCGGTGTCCGATCCGGCGCCGCTGGTGGAACAGATCCGTCACGCCGGCGCTATCTTCATCGGGCATTATGCGTCAGAATCCCTTGGCGACTACTGTGCCGGGCCCAACCACGTATTGCCGACCTCGCGCAGCGCGCGCTTTTCGTCGCCGCTGGGCGTCTATGACTTCCAGAAGCGTTCCAGCATCATCGAGGTCTCGGCGGCCGGT
>CAJBYR010000099.1 GCA_903959855.1 uncultured beta proteobacterium | reverse complement strand
CAGTGTCTATTTGATCGGAAGTAATGTCGGCAACGAGGGCATCGTCCTTACGCCGCAGGGCGAGACGGTTCTCGCCGCCGGCGCAACCGTCAGCCTGATCGATAGCGCTACGCCGGGCGTCAAGGTGGATATCACCGGCGCTGCAGGCAATGCCACCAACCTCGGCGAGATAACGGCCGAAGCTGGCCGCATCGGCATCGCGGGCGTGATCGTACGTAACAGCGGGCAGATAAACGCCAGCAGTGTGGTCAGTGAAGGCGGACGGGTATTTCTCAAGGCCAGCCAGGATGCCTACGTGGACAAGGCCGGGCGCATCGTGACCACAGGCACCAAGGGCGGCCGTGTCGAAGTTCTGGGTAGCCGGGTCGCGGTTACCGACCAGGCCGAGATCGACGCCAGCGGCGCAAACGGCGGCGGACAGATTTTGGTCGGTGGCGATTACCAGGGCAAGAATCCGGACGTGACCAATGCCGGCGTCACCTATTTCGGGCCGGATGCACGCCTCAAGGCAGATGCCACGGACCGTGGCGATGGCGGCAAGGTCATCGTCTGGGCCGATGACACGGCGCGGGCGTTTGGCAGCATCTCGGCCAAGGGCGGTGCGAACGGTGGAGATGGTGGCTTAGCCGAGACTTCTGGCAAGCGATTCCTCGACGTTGCGGGAATCCGCGTAGATAGCAGCGCAGCAAAAGGCAGCACCGGTATCTGGCTGCTCGACCCCGACCAGATTGTCGTCTATGGTGGGGCGGGGACTGATATCCCGTCCGGCGGCAGTTACAACAGCGCTGGGCCTGGATACTTCTCCGGTCCCGTCGACATGTTCTATGGTGGCACGGGGGTCGCAACGCTCTATGGCGACAACATCGCCAGCCACCTGGCGACGACCAATGTCGAATTGCAGACGTCAGTTGGCGGTGGCGGTGGCAATGGAAGCATCATCGTTTATGGTGGAACAGGAGCGATATCCACTGGCAGCCAGAATCGGCTGAGCCTGTTTGCCTATGGCGGCGGCACGTACAACGGCAATATCGGGTTTTATGGCGCGAACATCGATATAGGTGGCCCGCTGTCCCTTTTTGCCGGTTGCGGTTCCTCTTGCCTCAATCCCGGCGTCGGCAGCATCTATATAGATGGGGCAACTTCGATAAAGGGCTCCTCACCCGGTAGTGATGGCACATCGTTCAGTGGCAAAACGGCGACATGGCGCGCAGGCGGCGATATCACCGTGGCCTATGGGGCAAAGATATCCGGCTACACCGGGAATTCGCTGGATCTGTATCTCGATGCACCGCATGGCCAAATCCAGATGAACGGCGGCGTCAATAGCTATGGCGGCCTTGTCGTGTTCAGCGCGGCAAACGGGATCACCGTTGGTGACGGCGTGAATACCACCTTGGTCGGTATCAATGCCCGGCGTGACGGAGTATCCGGCAGCCAGCTATTCGATTCCGCCGGATACGGTGGGCGGATATTGCTGGATGCAGACAGTGACCGTAATGGCAGCGGTACCCTCAGCCTGAGCTACGGTGCCGGGATCGGTACGACCAGCAATGCGCATCTTTTCAACTCTTCTGGTAGTTTCAATCCTTACGGGTCAGTGGCGATCGGCATCATTGCGGCCGATCTTTCGATTTCCTCCGGCGCCACGATCAAGCTGAATTACGACGCTACAGCCACTCCTGGAGCCCCCTACGGGGGGGGTGACATCGGTATTCTGCCTACCACCGGTGGCACCATCGCCCTGGGTAACCTAGGGGGGTACGGCGGCGCAGGAAACTTCCGCCTTGACAATCCCGAACTGACGCGGATCTTCCTTCCCTCGGGGAGTTCATGCGGCACGTCAAGTGAAGGCTGCAGGATCTGGATCGGAAAGTCTCCCGGCGCGCCTACCGATCCGACTTTCCTGCCGCTCCCTGCCACCACCCAGGCGATCGTTGCCGATCAGGCGGACTTCAGCTTGAACGGAGCATCATTGACGGGCAAGCGCGTCCAACTCAACACCTCGCAAACGATCAATGATGCGGGCACTGGCGCCTACGGTGGTTATTTTGGCATCAAGGCGGGCAGCCTTGGGGTGGGCAGTACTCAGACCCTCGGAGTCGGCAATCTCGACGCCGACGGCTTAAGCGTCATCACCAATATGCTTGGGGTGTCGTCGCAGTATGGTGCGACTGTCACCAGCGTTGGTGGCAACGATCTTGCGCTGAGAGGCATCAACGCTTACGGCGGCGCCTTCAGTCTGACCGCTCAGAATGGCGCAATTACCGTTCTGCCCTCTTTTTCCAGCCAGGCCCAGAGCGCTTACGGGAACTTTTCGCTGATTGCCAGCGGTGACATACGCTTGGCCAATCAGGGCCAGTCCTACACCCTCACGGCGGCGATCGGAAATCCTTTTACGGAAACCCCGCCCGTCTCGGCCAAAATCCGGGTCGCGAATGGCACCCTGAACCTCAACAGCAGCGGCGGCTCCATCCTGGTCGCCGGCGATCATGTCGCCAATGGCGGCATGACGCTGTTCGCCAACAACGGCATCTCGGTAACCGACGGTGGCTTGGCAACCTACGGGGCCATGACCCTGACCACCTACGGCGATCTGACGCTGACCGGAAATACACGCGGCACGATTGTGAAAAGCGCCGGCGCGATGACGGTGAGCGCGGCCAATGTCTTCGCCTATGGT
>CAJBYR010000098.1 GCA_903959855.1 uncultured beta proteobacterium | reverse complement strand
GCAGCTGTGCGGGTGTCGCGCGGGCTTCCGCCGAAGCGCTCGCTGCCAGGGCCTGGGGGGCAACGTGCAGCGGCGCGACGGCAGCCAGCGCCGCCAGCAGCGCGACGCACCGGAGTCGATGCAGCCTGGCACGGTGGGCGGTCTGAGGCATGGCGCAGGCGCTCAGAACGACTTCATGCTGGTGTAGGTATGGCGCGCCGAAACACCGATCAGCATTGCCATGGACCAGCGATTGGTGCTGTCACGACCGACGCGCGCCATGCTGCTGTGGTTGCTGACGTCGGCATCGCGAATGGGATCGGGGTCGTAAAAGCCCTGGGCGCGGCGCAAGTGGTCGATATCGGCTGGTGTGCCCGTAAGGAAAAGCCAGCCCGGGCCGGCCTCGACGATGTCCTCGGCGTATTCCTTGAGGATGGGCTGGGTGTCCTGTTCGGGCTGCAGGGTCACCGAGTAAAAGAACACGTCGCGCCCCATGCGGTCGCCGAACATCTTGTGCAGTTCTTTCAGGGTCGCATTCGCCGCCGGGCAACGCCCCTCGGGGCAGGCGACAACGAAAAAGTTGAGCAGAAAAAGGCGGTCACCCACCAGGTCGTCGTAGAAGCGGACTTGCTGGCCGGTGTGGGTGACCAGCGGCACGTTGGGCAGGAAGCCCCGCTGTGCCGCAAGCGAAAGCCGGCGTTCGGGCGCCGCCGGCACCGGACTGGCCCCGGCCGGCGAGGCCAGGCCCAGCGTGGTTGCAGCAGGCGCGGCCAATCCCGCGCGGAAGAAATTCCTTCGGTTCATGAGTGATCTCCTTGAAATTTGGTAAGCGCGGGACCGGGTCGGTCAGACGACCTTGAACAACACCATCATTCCGTGGTCTTCATGCACGGTGTTGTGGCAGTGCATCGGCCAGTAGCCCTTCCAGTCGCGGAAGCGCATCGCGGTGACGGCCTCCTCGCTCGGATCCAGGCGCAGGGTGTCCTTGCGTCCGGTTTCGATCGCACTCGTCGGGTTGGGCGTCGCCGTGCCCTTGCGGGACAGGATGCGGAACTCTTCGTTGTGCGGGTGGATCGGGTGCGACCAGGAGCCGCCGCCATTCTTGTGCGTCCACACCTCGGCGGAACCTTCCGGAATCTCGTAGGGCGCCGCGTAGCGATCGAAATACACGCCGTTGGCATTCCAGGCGCCATTGCCGCGACCCCAAACCCAGATTTTCTTCTTGGCGCCGGCAACGTTGACCGCGTCGGGCAGCGGCCGCAAGGGCATGCCATTGACGATCTTGGTGCTGCTGTCGGTGAGCCCGGGACGCGTCGCCTCGACCTGGAACTTCATGTAGTTCTTGCCTTGTCCTACCGGCAGCAGCTTGCCGGTAGGGCCGCGCCCGCTGGGGCTGTCGGCGCGGTTGGTGAGGACGAACTCGGTACCCGGCTTCATGCCGCTGAAGTCGATGATGACGTCCATGCGCTCGCCCGGACCAGCCTTGAAGCTCTGGGTCGCCACGGCGCGCGGCAGCAGGTTGCCGTCGTTGGAAATCACGGTCATCGGCACGAAGGTGGCGGTGTTTACGCCCTGGCTGAGCCACAGCCAGAGGAAGCGCGAAGGGCCGCCGCTGATGATGCGGAAACGGTAGCGGCGCGGCTGCACCTTCATCACCGGCTGGATCGTGCCGTTGACCGTGGGCATGTCGCCCATGGCGCCGTCGAAGCAGCCCAAGGGGAAGAAATCAACGCCGTTGGGGTCGAACTGGCGATCGTGCAGGATCATCGGCACGTCGAATTCGTAGGGGAAGGAGCCCGCGTCCTGCGAATGGGTGGGGAAGCGGACATTCGTGCTGCCGAGCACGGTTTCGTCGCCGGTATCGACCTCGTCGTAGATCGGGCAGGCGCCGAAGAGGCCGGCATACACGTTCTGCGACGTGAAATCGTGCTTGTGGTCGTGGTACCAGAGGGTGCCCAGGCCTTCGCGATAGTCGCCGCGCACGCCCCACTTGGGCGAAGCGATGCCCGACTTGCAGCCGGCGTAGAGGTTGGGATAGTGGTAGTCCCAGAAATGCCCCGGATAGTTGTAGGACAGGGGGCCGCCGTCACTCTCGGAAGGCGTATGGTTGTTGTGCATGTGGGTGCACATGGTCGAGGTGCCGACGCCCAGCTCGCCAACCTGGTCGACCGGGGTGTCGGGCAGTTCGTTGTACATGCG
>CAJBYR010000097.1 GCA_903959855.1 uncultured beta proteobacterium | reverse complement strand
CAGCGACCTCGACCTCGACGTGGCCGGCCTGACGCCGCATCAGGCCGCACTGCAACTGCTGGTGGAATGGCTGCACGGCCACGAGGCCGGCTGGGCCATCGTCGGCGTCGGCCACCGCGTGGTCCACGGCGCCCAGAAATTCTCCCAGCCGGTGGTGCTCGACGCCACGATGGTGGACGCCTTGCGCGGCTTCATCCCGCTCGCTCCGCTGCACCAGCCGCACAACCTCGCCGGCATCGACGCCCTGGGTGCCGCCCTGCCCGGCGTGCCGCAGGTGGCCTGCTTCGACACCGCCTTCCATCGCAGCCAGCCCGAACTGGCCCAGCTTTTCGCCCTGCCGCGCGCCATCACCGCCGAAGGCGTGCGGCGTTACGGCTTCCATGGCCTCTCCTACGAGTACATCGCCGAGGCGCTGCCCCAGGTCATCGATGCGCAGCGCGCTCGCGGTCGGGTCATCGTCGCCCATCTGGGCAACGGCGCCTCGATGTGCGCCATGAAGGATCTGCAGAGCCAGGCGTCGACCATGGGCTTCACCGCGGTCGACGGCCTGATGATGGGCACCCGCACCGGCAACCTCGATCCCGGCGTACTGCTCTACCTGATGGAATATCGCGGCATGGATGCCGCTGCGCTGACCAGGCTGCTCTACAAGGAATCCGGCCTGCTCGGCGTTTCCGGCATCAGTCAGGACATGCGCATACTGCTGGAATCGGCGGCGCCCGAGGCCCGCGAAGCGGTTGACCTGTTTTGTTACCGCATCCAGCGCGAGATCGGCTCCCTGGCCGCGGCGCTGGGCGGGCTGGATGGTCTGGTATTCACCGGTGGCATCGGCGAACGCGGTGCCGCGGTGCGGGCGAAGGTTTGCGCGGGCCTCGAATGGCTCGGAGTGCGGCTGGACGGAACTGAAAACGCCCGCAACGCTGCCCGGATTTCGCCTGCGGATAGCCAGGTTGAGGTCTGCGTGATACCCACAAATGAAGAGTGGATTATTGCCAGGCACACGGCGCAACTCGTCGCCTGAGCGGGCACTATCGCCATTTTCCTCGCCAAACGGGGCTGTCAACCCCCGTCATGGGGAGGCAAAGCAAATCGCGGCCCAGCGAGCCTTCACGGCATGCCTTGAAAAGCAACGCCATCCTGCTGTTTTTCTTCCGCTTTCCACACGATAAAACATACTATATCTAGTAGGGTGCAAGCAGCACTCGCACTAGCGATATTTATAACATACTGTTTTATTTGATTAAATATTTTTTGCTTTTCTTGCCCGAAAGCCGGGGGTATGCTTCGCGGCTCACCGGTACCTTGATAACGGAACTGTCCTTCGGAAGAGACCATGACCACGACAACAAATAATACTGAGGAAACAAGTAATTACGAACATACCGGGCAGATGGGTCTGCCGTTGCCGCAAGAAATATCCGGCGAAGTCCTGATCGAAAAATATGCCAAGGGCAGCGAACGCGACGTGCGCGACGTACGCAGCCGCGTGGCCCGCGCCCTGGCTTCAATTGAAGCCGAAGACAAGCGCGCCCAGTGGGAAGCCCGCTTCCTCGAAGCCCAGGAAAACGGCTTCGTTCCCGCCGGCCGCATCAACTCTGCCGCCGGTACCGATCTGTGCGCCACCCTGATCAACTGCTTCGTGCAACCGGTGGGTGATTCGATCTCGGAAATCGTCGATGGCCGCCCGGGCATCTACACCGCCCTGCTGCAGGCGGCTGAAACCATGCGCCGCGGCGGCGGCGTCGGCTATGACTTTTCCTCCATCCGTCCGATCGGCGCCCACGTCAAGGGCACCCAATCGCGCGCCTCCGGCCCCGTCTCCTACATGCGCGTCTTCGACCGCTCCTGCGAGACCGTCGAATCCGCAGGATCGCGCCGCGGTGCCCAGATGGGCGTGTTGCGTTGCGACCACCCGGACATCGAGGAGTTCATCCATGCCAAGGACCAGGGCGACCTGACCAACTTCAACATTTCGATCGGCGTCACCGACCCGTTCATGGCCGCCGTGGAAGCCGACGGCGACGTCGAGCTGACCCATCGCGCCTCGCCCTCGGCCGACATCCTGGCCGCCGGCGCCTACCAGCGCAATGACGGCATGTGGGTGTATCGCAAGATCCGCGCGCGCGACCTGTGGGAGCAGATCATGCGCTCCACCTATGATCACGCCGAGCCGGGCATCCTGTTCCTCGATCGCATGAACAAGGACAACAACCTCTACTACTGCGAGACCATCGAGGCCACCAACCCCTGCGCCGAACAACCGCTGCCGCCCTACGGCTGCTGCTGCCTGGGCTCGATCAACCTGACGCTGTTCGTCAAGGACGCCTTCGGCAAGAAGCCCAGCTTCGACTTCGCCGCCTTCGGCCGCGTCATCGACACCTCAGTGCGCATGCTCGACAACGTGCTCGACGCCACCCACTGGCCGCTCGAACAGCAGTTGAAGGAAGCGCAGAACAAGCGCCGCGTCGGCCTCGGCTACACCGGCCTCGGCGACGCGCTAATCATGCTCAAGCTGCGCTACGACACCGACGGCGCGCGTGACATGGGAGCGAAGATCTCCGAGTACATGCGCGACCGTGCCTACCTCTACTCGGTCGAACTGGCCAAGGAGCGCGGCGCCTTCCCGCTGTTCAATGCCGACATGTACCTTTCCGGCGGCAACTTCGCCTCGCGCCTGCCGCAGGAGATCAAGGACCAGATCCGCAAGCACGGCCTGCGCAACTCTCACCTGCTGTCAATCGCGCCCACCGGCACCATCAGCCTGGCCTTCGCCGACAACGCCTCCAACGGCATCGAACCGCCCTTCTCCTGGACCTACACGCGCAAGAAGCGCATGGTCGACGGCACCTTCAAGGAATACGCAGTCGAGGACTACGCCTGGCGCCTCTACAAGCACCAGGGCGGCGACATCTCCAAGCTGCCCGAGTACTTTGTCACGGCGCTGGAAATCTCTGCCCAGGCGCACGAGCGCATGGTGGCGGCGGTGGCCCCCTACATCGACACTTCGATCTCGAAGACGGTGAACGTGCCGGCCGACTATCCCTATGCCGAGTTCGAGGACCTCTACATGGAGGCCTGGAAATCGGGCCTCAAGGGCCTTGCCACCTACCGTCCCAACTCGGTGCTGGGCAGCGTGCTGTCAGTCACGCCTACCGCCTCCGAGACCGCACAGAAGCAGCCGCAGGACGTCACCATCGACCACGCCAACCGGCGCCTGTCGATCGGCGCCCTGCCCGCCCCGGTGCTGGCCTCCTTGCGCTGGCCCGGCCGGCCGCGCATGGCCGACGGCAATACCGCCTGGACCTACATGGTCGAGGCGCCGCACGGCGAATTCGCCCTCTTCGTCGGCCAGATCGAAAACGACATGGGCCGCGCCCTGCCCTTCGAAGTCTGGGTCAATGGCGCCGAACAGCCGCGCGGCATCGGCGCCGTGGCCAAGACCCTGTCGATGGACATGCGCGCCAACGACAAGGCCTGGCTCAAGCTCAAGCTCGACGCCCTGGCCCGTACCCCGGACGATGATTCCTTCGAACTGCCGATGCCACCGAACGGCGAACGCAAGCTGGTGCCCGGCGTGGTTTCCGCGCTGGCCCAGGTGGTGCGCTACCGCTGCGAAAAGCTCGGCGCGCTGGAAGGCACCGAGGCCACGCCGGTCATCGACTGCATGTTCAGCCGTGACGAGCCCAAGACCGGCACCGACGGCACCCTGTCCTGGACGGTGGATGTGGTGAACCCCGCCGCCGGCGAAGAGTTCGTGCTGGGCCTCAAGGAAATCACCCTGCCCGACGGCGTCACGCGGCCCTACTCGGTGTGGCTCTCCGGCCACTATCCGCGCGCCCTGGACGGCCTGACGCGCCTGCTCTCGCTCGACATGCGCGTGCTTGATCCGGCCTGGATCGGCATGAAGCTGCGCAAGCTGACCAACTACGCGGAACCGCTGGGCGATTTCATGGCCCGCGTCCCCGGTTCCAGCAAGCAGCAGAACTGGCCCTCGACGGTGGCCTACATCGCGCGCCTGATCATGCACCGCTACGCCATGCTCGGCATCCTCGACGAGAACGGCTACCCGACCCGCGAAATGGGCATCCTCGAAGTCCCCGAGCAGAAGAGCGGCGGCGTCAAGGTGATGCAGGGCTCGCTGTGCGGCGAGTGCGGCAATTACACCGTGATCCGCAAGGATGGCTGCGATTTCTGCTCCGCCTGCGGTGCGGTGGGCAGCTGCGGCTAAGGCGTCACGGCTCCGGCAACCGGGCCCCGGCAGCGCAAGCTGCCGGGGCTTTTTTCTACCCCCGTCGCCGTGTCGCCGGCGCCGACTCTCCAGCCCGCATCGATGCTCAGGGCCCGGGCGTACCCAACAGGCGCACCACCTCGGCATGACCGAAGCCCCTGGCGTAATCCAGCGCCGTCTTGCCGGCCCCATCGCGGATATCGCGCTTCGAATGGTACTTGAGCAGGGTTTGCAGATGCGCCGTGCGATTCATGTAGGCGGCCCACATCAGGGCCGTGGTGCCGCGATGCGAGGGATCTACATCGGCCGTCGCATTGATGTCGGCACCGGCGGCTAGCAAGGTATCGAGCATCTCGACGCTTCCGTGATGCGTGTAGTAGAAGACGGCGGACCAGCCATAGCCGTTCTTGACATTCTTCTCGGCGCCGGCTTGGATCAGAAGGGATGCCATTGCCGCATCGCGCGCCATGATCAGCGGCGTCGAGCCGGCGGCGAGTTCCGGCCTTTGCGCGCGCTGCAGTCCGCTGCTAACCGGCCACTCGCCTTCGGCGAAGCGTATCGGCGCATTGATATCGGCACCCTGCGCCAGCAATGCCTTCACCATATCCGGCTTGTTTTGCAGCACAGCCAGCGCCAGCGGTGTCTGACCCAGGCGATTGCGCTGTTCGAGGCCGAATTTCAATGAACTCAGCCGGTCGATGCAGTCGCGTATCACCGCCAGATGCAGGTCATCGACGCCGTTGCAGCCCGGCAACCCCTGCCGCCTGTCGGCCACCGGCGCCACGCCCAGCGGTCCGGCGGCGACCACGGCGGCAAAGGGCTCGGCCGGATGCCCGCGATGCAGTGCAATGCGCCGCGTGGCGGTGCTGCGGCCCTTTTCCCATGTAATGCTGTGACTAGAATTTCCGCCCTCGGATGCGACGTAGGTTTCATAGGTGATTTCGGAGTTTTCGGTAACTGCGAAGGACTGTCCTTGTTGCGGTGGTTCCATCGCGACCACCAGTTCGCGTCCCTTGGTGCTGAACCGGGACCGCAGGGTACGCACGCGCCCGGCCTCGGCCTCGATCGCCAACGGCGCATCGCCGAGATCGCACTCACGTTTCTCCTCGCACCGCGCCCAGACCCGCATGACATGCCTGCCGGGCGCGGCTTCACGCAGGCTGAGGCGAGTCAGGTCGCCGATCTCGCCGGGGAAACTGCGCGACCAGTCGCCAAGGAAATCGGCCAGCGGTACTGGCGGCTTCTCCCGCCACAGCGCCACCGGCCCACCGCTGGAGACCTGCCACTCCGGCCTGTCGCGCAGATAAACCTGGGTCACGATGACGGCCGCATCGTCCGGCTGCCGGCCGTTTGCCATACGCATCCAGAGGCGGCCATCAGGAATCTCCAGCTCGGCGGCAAGGCTGGCGATCGATCCGTCCTGCTTGCGCACCACCTGGGCAACCACCTCACCGGCATCGCACGGCGCAATACCCGGATTGCATTCGTGCCAGATGCGCACCCGCAATTCGTCGCCATTTCGCCGAACTTCGAGGCGCCGCAGATCATTGCGGTAGATCTGGCCCTGGCGACGCCAGCTACCCTCGAAATACTCGGCAGGCCGGGCCTCGCCGGCGAAGCCGGAAAAGCTGCTTTCGTAATTGGCCTTGGCCATGTCGAAGCCTTGTTCACGCGTGATCACCGGCTGCTCCGGGACGTAGCGCGCGACCGCCAGGTCACGAACCTGGCCCGATGCGATCAGCATGACCAGCGTTGCCAGCACCAGCGAAACGCCATACGCCACGCCAGCCGGAATGCGCCGCCGTACCAGCGATGCCGGCCCTCGCCAGGCCAGCAGGACCAGCCCAAGCAGGATGGCATTTACCACCAGCATGGCCACACGCTCGATCGCCCGCACGCCGAGTTCGGCGGCCGTCAAGCTGCCGGCTGCCTGGTCCCCGGCGAAAAAGGCCCAACCGGTGAGGCCCAGCGCCACCAGCAGGTAGGCCAGCAACAGCGCCAGCACGGCAAACGACTTGCCGTCGAATACGGTGCTCAGAATCCCGGGCGCCTTAGGCGGCATGGCCCCCGGCAAATTCGCCGTAGCGCCATCCTCAGCGGCGAGGAGAGCGTACGCTGCTCGACCGCCCTGCTGCGCAGCGGCTTCATCAGCGCCGACTTTCCGTTCGGTTACCCGCCTCAAGTCGAAACGCGGGTGAAACGCTCGTCGGACAGCGCCAGCCGCTCCACCAGTGCGTGCAGCAGGGCCGTGGCCACACCCAGCCGGCAATTGGTGGTCACCTGTTTCAGGACCCCGAGCGGAAACTCGGCGAGCAGCGCATCGCTGGTGGTTTCCGCAGTCGCCTGGCGCGGAATCAGACCATCCTTCATGTAGGCCATCTCGCCGAAATATTCACCGGCGTGCAGCAGGTTCAGCAAGCGCCCCTGCTTGGTTATGGTGACGTCGCCGCTGGCCAGGCAGAACATGCTCCCGCCGTTCTCGCCCTCGCGCATCAGTACCGTGCGTGCCGGAACGCGGCGCCATTCCGCGGCATAGACCAGCTCCCATATCTCGGCATCACTCAGCGAACCCAACAAGGCAATCCGCCGCAGCCCGCCGAAGCGCTCGCTGACCGGAATCGCGTTGCGGAACATGCTCAGGCTGCCGACATCGGCGATGTCGAGTGCCAGATCGGCCCAGGAGGCGTAGCGATCCGCGGGCTTCTTGCGCAGCATCCGCAGCAGGAAGCGGTCGATACCCTCCGGCAGTTCTGGCCGCAGACGGCTCGGCGCGGCGGGTTCGTGGGTGGATATCTTGGTATAAAGATCCGCCAGGTTGCGCCCGGAGAACGGATGCTGTCCGGTGAACAGTTCGTAGAGCACCACGCCGAGCGAGAACATGTCGCTCTGGTAGCCTAACTCTTCGCCGCAAATCTGCTCCGGCGACATGTAGCCCGGCGAGCCGATATTGGTGATCTGGGTGGCATCCGCGTTGTGCAGGAAGGCGGCGCCGAAATCCACCACCTTGATGTTGGACCCGCTCGCCACCATCAGGTTGGCAGGTTTCAGGTCGCGATGTATGACCCCCTGGCGAAAGGCATAATCGAGCGCGCCGCAAGCCTTGAAGGCCATCTCGATGGCCTGGGGTACCGATAGCAGTTCCCCCGGCGGGATGAACTGTGACAGATCGCCACCCGGCACAAACTCCATCGCCAGGTAACCCGAATCCTCGCTGACGGATGCATCAAGGATCGCGGCGATGTGGGGATGCGACAACTTGCCGACCAGTGATGCCTCGTTCAGCAGTTGCTTGATCCTGCCCTTGCTCGCCCGGGCCGAGGTGACCACCTCAAGGTCGAGTACCTTGAGCGCCACCTGCGTGCCGGTGAAACTGTCCTCGGCGAGGTACACCGTACCGCTCGCGCCACGCCCCAGCTTCCTGATCGGCGTGTACTTTCCGTAGCTGCCTTGCATCGCCCGACCTCGCGTCGATGAGTTGTCCGCAGAATATACACGCGGCCCGGATACGGGTCACGCAGCCCCTACTTGCGTGACGAGGCGACAAAAATGCCGGCCACGATCAGCAAAAATGCCGCACCGTGATACGGCTGCGGCCACTCGCCGATCGGCAGCGTCGTTTGAGGCAGGTGCGCGGCAAGTTCCTCGCCGTCCCGCGGGTACCGACTTCCAACCGCTTGTCGCGCCGAGACGATTGATGATTGCAAATCATATGCAAACTTTGTTGCACAGTAGTTATACTACAACATGTATTATGTTAATTTATTACATTATTTTACTAATTTTCGTTGCATTTTTAGTTGCATTTTATCTATACTTTCAGCATGAAGCTGAACCTCGATGAACTTCGCCGGGCCCTGGCGAATAACCCGCGCATCGGCAGTGCAGAGCTGTGTCGCCTGCTCAAAGGCATCAATCGTTCGACCTTGTCGCGGCTTATCGCCCGGATTGATGACGAGGTGATCCGTCGCGGTGGCTCCAGGCGTACCCGCTATGCCCTGCGACGCCCCCTGCGCGGACGCAACATGTCACTGCCGCTGTACCGGATTGACGCCGAGGGCACCGGGCATGTATCAGGCCACCTCGACCTGAGCTACCCGCAAGGCAGCGCACTGAGTTTCGCCACTGCACCGGCCTGGCCGCTGGAAAGCGGTGACATGAGCGACGGCTGGTTCGACGGCCTGCCCTATTTCCTGCTCGACATGCGCCCGCAAGGTTTTCTCGGGCGCAATTTCGCCCACCTCAACTGGAAAGCGCTGGACGTGCCCGAAAAGCTCGACGACTGGTCGGACGACGATGTGATCCATGTGCTGACCACGCGCGGCAACGACCAGAGCGGCGACTTGATACTCGGCGATCGGGCCTATCAGCAATACCTCGATGCGCGCCGGGACTGGGAGTCGCGCCTGATTCGCACCGCCCGGCTACCCGCGGCCTACCCGGAGCTCGCCCGGCTGTCCTTGGCCCAAGGCCTGGCCGGTTCGTCTGCAGCCGGCGAGTTCCCGAAGTTCACCGCCATGCGCGAAATCGACGGATCGCCCATGGCGGTAATCGTCAAGTTCTCCGGCGCCGACGACTCGGCGGCGGTTCGGCGCTGGGCCGACCTGCTGGTGTGCGAGCATCTGGCACTGGAAACCCTGCCCGCCGAGCTCGGCATTCCGGCGGCACGGAGCACGCTCCATCACCACGACGGCCGGACCTTCCTCGAAGTTATTCGCTTCGACCGCCAGGGCGCGCACGGCAGGCTGGGACTATGCTCGCTGGCGGGCATCAATGGCGCGCTCCTGGGCACAAGCGGCCGGCCGTGGCCGGCCATTGCCGAAGCGCTAAACCGTCACAACTGGCTCGATGCGGAATCGGTAAGCCTGGTCAGACGGCTGTGGTGGTTCGGCAAGCTGATCGCCAACACCGACATGCACGAAGGCAATCTCTCCTTTCATTCCGGCCTCACCGTCGCCCCGGCCTACGACATGCTGCCGATGCTTTACGCCCCGCTGCGCGGCGGCGAAGTGCCGCCGCAAACCTTCGCACCAGCTATGCCCTTGCCAACAGAGATGGCAGACTGGCGCCTCGCCGCCCGGGCCGCCATCGGCTACTGGCGGCGTTGCGCCAACGATACAAGGATCAGCGTGGAATTTCGGGTGGTGTGCGGCGAGAACGCGGGCGTGCTGGCGCAAGTGGCGGAAGGCATCTGAGAACACTTGACGTTTCCTCGTCCTTCGTATCGGATCGGCGTGAGTTGAAACCATTGCCCATACCGCGTCTATCCCCTACTTGCGTGACGAGGCGACAAAAATGCCGGCCACGATCAGCAAAAATGCCGCACCGTGATACGGCTGCGGCCACTCGCCGATCACCAGCACCGAAAGCACCGCGGCGATCAGCGGTGTCAGGTTGTAAAAGATTGCGGCCATCGCCGGGCCCGCCTCCGCCACTGCCAGCCCCCAGGAACGGTAGGCAATGACGGACGGGCCGACGGCGATGAAGATGATGGTGGCGATCAGTTGCCAGTTCCAGTCCGGCGTCATCGAGGGCGCGACGAACTCGCCCGTGCCGGCCGCGGCAAAAGCGATTCCCACGCCGAACAGGCACTGTGCCAGCAGGAATTCAGCCCAGTTCCAGTCCGGCCGCGCGGGGCCACTCATGTGCGCCGGCGGCCGCGCCAGCATCCAGCTGTAAATGGCCCAGCCCATGATGCCCAGCACCATCAGCAAGTCGCCTTCGACCAGTTGAATGCGCAGCAGCACATGAACATCGCCACGCGAGAGCACCGTCAGCACGCCGGCCAGCGAGAGTCCGGCCCCGATCAGTTGCGGCCGTGTCGGATGCACGCGATAGAAGGCCACGCCGACGATCATCGACCACAGCGGCAGGCTCGATGCAATCAGGGTGACGTTGACCGGCGTGCTGGTACGCAGGGCGACATATTGCAGGCCGTTGTAGGCGCCGACCCCGATCAGGCCGAGGATGCCGAGATATATCCAGCGTTCACGGATCCTTGCGCGCGCTTGTGCGGTGGCCAGGAGCCTCCAGCCCAGCGGCAGCAGGATCAGCAGCGCCAGCCCCCAGCGCAGGGCATTCAGCCACAGCGGGCCGATGCTGTTGATCGCCAGCCGGGCAAAAACAGCGTTGGCGGCCCAGAGCAGCGGCGGCAAAACCAGCAGCACGACCAGACGCGGCGAGAGATGCATGCCCATGCGATTACGGCTGGATCAGGCCGCCACGGCCTGATCCAGCCGTGTCATCCACTCGAGCACGGCAGCGGTGGTTTCTTCGGGTTTCTCGAAAGGGAACAGATGCGTGCCTTCGATATAACTGACGCGCCCCTGGGTCAGCTTGCGCGTCGCCGCCAGGCCGACCTGTCCGACCTCGCGCGATTGCGTGCCGGCAATGAAGGCGATCGGGCCGCCGGGTGGATGCGTGCGCAGGTAAGACTCCAGCCGATGCGGCACGGTTGAATAAATCTCCGCCTCGATGTCCGGACGAAACCGCAGGCGGCGGGCCGTACCGGCGGCGTCGGCGGGGTCGGGCTCGGTACCGTCGCGCACATAGTCGTCCAGCATCTCGGGATGCCAGCGCGCGAACATCGCCTTGGCGCCGAAATGACTGCGCACTTCGCCGAGATCGGGCCAGCGGTCACGGCGCCTGAGCGCGCCTGCCGCTGGCGAAACCCGCGTCATCTGGCCGGCGGCCTTGACCACGCCGATCAGGCCGGATTTCCACCCATGGATGATGGGTGCATCGAGCACGATGATGCCGCGCACCCGACGCGGGCGCTGGCCGGCTGCCAACAGGCTGAGGTAGCCGCCCATCGAGTGGCCCACCAGCCAGAGCTTGGGCGGCACCAGCGAATCGATCAGCGCCGTGAGTTGCTGGGTCATGCCCTGCCAGCGCCGGTCCACCCGGTAGCGCGCATCATGGCCGAAATGCTCGACCGCCGCGACCCCGTGGCCGGCGGCGCGCCAGCCTTCAAACAGGCGCCGGTAGGTCGAGGCGCCGTAACTGTTGGCGTGGGAAAAAACGATCATGGCGCAGCCGGAATCGCGTGCCGCTGAACCCAGTTGCGCTTTTCGGCCAGCGCCAGCTGCTTGATGTGGTACTCGGCGCGCGACGCGGCGGAGCGGTCGGCGCAGGCCTCCGCGGCCAGCAGGCGGCGTGGTGGATGCGCACGCATGTAACGCGCACCGCGCCCGCTGCGATGCGCTTCGAAGCGCGCGGCAAGGTCGACGGTGATGCCGGTGTATAGGCTGCCGTCCATGCATTCGACGATGTACACGAACCAGGTCTTGGCCACCGAACGCCTTAACCCATGCTCCGCTGCATCCAGATGAAAACCACCTGCTCCTGCGCCTGCGCCAGCCGCGCCAGATCGGCCAGCTCCGCCAGCCAGTCGTAGGCGGCGCTGGCGTCCCAACCTTCCAGCTCGAACTCCTCGATGGCGGCGAGTTCCTCGGCGATGGGCTCGATGTCCTCGTCTTCCAGATTGGCCAGCCTTTCGATTGCCGATTCGGCAAGACGCAGCACAACGGCACCCTCGTCGGCGACGTACACCGGCTCGTAACTATCCAGCGCCAGATCGAGTTCTTCGCCGGTGAGCAGGCTATGCAGCTCGGCGATCATGCGCGTGTCGATGCCGGGGCGTTCGACGCCGCTCCACTCGGCGAGCGGACGCGACGAAGCGGCGACGGCTTCGAGTTCGTCTTCTTCAGCAGCAACGATGTTGGTCAGGATGTCCATTTCTAGCCCGCGGATCATAGCCGAAAGGCCGCCACTTTCCCGCATCGGGCCTCACCGGCGGCGACGCCGGACCGGCTTCGGCGCAATCCCGGCGGCCAGTCCCAGCGCCTGGCGCGAGAGACGGTCGGCGTCGGGGTTGTGATGGCGCGGCACCCAGAGCAATTGCGTCTCGTCGAACCGTGCCATCGCCGCCCGTGCCCGCGCAATCAGCGGCAGCAGGCGCAGCACCGCGGTCGTGCCCGCACCGGTGACATAGCGCACGGCGACATCGCTGTCACCGCGCAGGATCAGGCGGTTTGCCCCGGCCGCCCGGGCAAGCTCGAGCGCGAGGCACAGTGAATGAAGTTCCGCTTCGTTGTTGCAACCCGTACCGGCAGCAATCTCCGATGCTTCACTGATGATGCCCGCCGGCGAATGCAGCACCACGCCCAGCCCCATCTTTCCGGGATTGGGCAGCGCCGACCCGTCGAACCAGGCCTGCCAGAATGGATCTATCGGAGGACTTAAAACAGGCTGCCGACGACGAAGCGGTCGCGCGCGGCAAGCTTTTCCAGGCCCTTGCTGACCTCGAGCGAGGCGCCCCACTTCATGATGTGGGCAAGGAAAGTGGTCAGGGCCTGCGACAGCGCGTAGCCGGTTTCCGTCCATTCGCGACGGAACTCCGCGAAGGCGACGGTCTGGGCCGAGAGGCGGCCGCTTTTCATCGGCACCAGGGTGACACTGTCGCCGCGGTGGCGGATGACGATGGCGGTGGTGCGCTTGCCGTTGATGACGACCACGTTGCTCTCCCTAAGGCGGCGGCTGGCGCGAACTATAGCCCTGCGGCGAATGCGGGAAGAATCGAAAAAAGCGCCCTTTTGGCCGCTTTGTGCGGCTTTCAGCCGCGGGCTTCGAGCGCCGCCCAGCGCTCCAGCGCGGCATCGATCTCGGTATCGACAACCGCCAGCCGAGCCTGGACCTGACGCTGGCCCTCGGCCGGTTCGCGGTAGAAATCCGGATCGGCAAGGCGTGCCTGCAGCGTCGCCTGTTCGGTTTCCAGCGCCGCGATGCGCTGCGGCAACTGATCCAGTTCGCGCTGCTCCTTGAAGCTGAGCTTGCGCCGCTGGGCGGGCGGAGAAGTTGCCGAACCACCCGCAGCGGCTTTCGACTTCGCGACCGACGATTCATCGCGCGATGCGTCGGGCACTTTGCGCTGCCTCAGCCAGTCGCTGTAGCCGCCGACATACTCCTTCCAGTGGCCCTCGCCTTCACTGGCGATGGTCTGGGTCACCACGTTGTCGAGGAAGGCGCGGTCGTGGCTGACCAGGAACACCGTGCCGCTGTAGTCCTGCAGCAGGGCTTCGAGCAGTTCCAGGGTTTCAATGTCGAGGTCATTGGTCGGCTCGTCCAGCACCAGCACGTTGGCCGGCCGCGCGAACAGGCGCGCCAGCAGCAAGCGGTTGCGCTCGCCCCCGGAGAGCGACTTCACCGGCGAGCGGGCGCGCTGCGGGGCGAAGAGGAAATCCTCCAGATAGCCGATCACGTGCTTCTTCGTGCCGCCGATCTCGACGTAATCCGAGCCCGGGCTGATGACGTCGGCCAGCGCCGCTTCCGGATCGAGCTGGGCGCGAAACTGGTCGAAGTAGGCCACTTCGATGCGGCTGCCGAGCTTCACCTCGCCGGCATCTGCCGCCAACTCACCCAGGATCAGGCGCAGCAGCGTGGTCTTGCCGGTGCCGTTGGCGCCGATCAGGCCGATCTTGTCGCCACGCAGGATGCGGCAGGAGAAGTCGCGCACCACGTGTTTTTCGCCCGCCGTTGTCACAAAAAACTTGGCAACATTTTCAAGTTCAGCCACCAGCTTGCCCGAGGCATCACCACGTACCACGCGGAAATCAACCTGTCCCTGCTGGTTGCGCCGCGCCGCCCGCTCCGCACGCAGATGCTCGAGCCGGGCAATGCGACCGACACTGCGCGTGCGTCGCGCTTCGACGCCCTTGCGGATCCAGACTTCCTCTTGCGCCAGCAGCTTGTCGGCGCGGGCATTGGCCAGCGCCTCCTCGTTGAGCATGAACTCCTTGCGCTCCTGATACGCGGCAAAGCGGCCGGGGAAGCTGACCAGCTTGCCGCGATCGAGCTCGACAATGCGCGTGGCCACGCCATCAAGGAAAACGCGATCGTGGGTGATCACGATGATGGCACCAGCATAGCCGCGCAACAGCTCTTCGAGCCAGAGAATGCCGTCGACATCGAGATGGTTGGTCGGCTCGTCGAGCAGCAGCAGTTCCGGCTCGCCGACCAGTGCCTGGGCCAGGGCAACGCGCTTGCGACCGCCGCCGGAGAGCGAGTCGACATGCGCCTCGCCATCCAGTGCCAGGCGCGAAATCGCCTGCTCGACCCGCGAATTCAGGTTCCAGCCATCCTGCGCCTCAAGTTGCGTCTGCAGGTGCTGCAAGTGATCGAGTGCCGCCGTACCGCCAGCGCCGACTTTCAAAGTCGCATCATGGTAATCCGCCAGCAAGCGGGCAATCCCGCCGAGACCCGATGCGACGGCTTCATAGACCGTCTCGTGCCCCGCGAACTCCGGCTCCTGCGCGACATAGGCGATGCTCAACCCCGGTTGGCGCCAGAGCACGCCGTCATCGAGGCTGCCCAGCGCCGCCAGGGCCTTGAGCAGGCTGGACTTGCCGCTGCCGTTTCGCCCGATCAGGCCGATGCGCTCCCCGGCATCCACCTGCAAGGCGGCATGATCGAGCAGGGCCACATGGCCATAGGCGAGACAGGCATTGTCGAGAGTGATAACGGGCACGATGGGAGGCCGGCAAGCGAGGAATTCGCGGGGTGCGCGATTATAGGCGAGCGGGTAAAATTCCCGCTTCGCCCTTGTAGCTCAGTGGATAGAGCGACCGCCTCCTAAGCGGTAGGTCTCAGGTTCGATTCCTGACTTGGGCGCCAGATGCAATGCCGTGGGCGTATTATTCGATACATGATCGCCGACTCGACACTCGAAGAGCAACTTACGCTGGCGCAGGCCGATTCGCGCGACATGAAACGCACGGTGATCGCGCTGCGCTCCGAACTTGAAGCGGCACACGCCGAGATTCAGGCGAGCACGGCACGCGTGACCCAGGCCAATGCTGCCGAGATCGCCCAGCTGAAAACCACCGTCGGCGCGCTGCGCGAAGAGCTCGAACGCGCCCGCGTCGAACGCGAAAAAGCGATTCAGCAGGAGCGCGTTGCCGCCAGCCAGGAAATCCAGATGCTCAAGGCCACGGCTGCCGCCCTGCGCGAGGAACTCGAACAGGCGCGTGCCGAGCGCAATCACGCGGTGCAGCAGGAGCGGGTCGCCGGTCACAACGAGATGGCGCAGCTCAAGGCCACGGCAGCCGCGCTGCGCGACGAATTGCAGAAGGCCCACGCCGACACCGACAATGCGGTTCGCACTGCCCTTGTCGGCGCCCAGGGCGAGGTTGCGCAGTTGCGCCAGACCGTCGCCGGTCTGCGCGAAAGCCTGGAGCTGGGACAGATCGACAAGACCAACGCGATCAACCGCGAACGTACACTGGCGGCCGATGAAGTGACACAATTGAAGGTTACGATCCAGACTTTGCGCGACCAGATAGACAGCACACGGCACTCCCCATGAACGCCATCGACCCGCCCATCGAACCTGCTGCCGGCAGGAAAAAGTCCTCCGAGCAGGATGCCGAAGGCCGGCGCCGCCTGCGCCACCTTGAACTGTTGCTCGAAGTCACGCGCCGCATGGCCGGCTACGGCACGCTGGACCAGGTGCTGCAGGCGCTGGTGGAAATGACCACCACCGAGCTGAATGCCGAGCGCGGCTCGCTGTTCCTCAACGATCCCGACACCAACGAGCTGTATTCGCGGGTGGCGCAGGGCAACATCCAGCGCGAGATTCGCATCCTCAATACCAGTGGCATCGCCGGCTATGTTTACACGGCGGGCGAGGCGCTGATCATCGCCGACGCCTACGCCGACGACCGCTTCAACCGATCGATCGACGAGCAGACCGGCTTCACCACACGCAACATCCTCTGCGTGCCGATCAAGACCGTCAAGGGTGAGATCATCGGCGTGGCGCAGACGCTGAACAAGCGCACCGGAAAATTCACCAAGCATGACCTCAACCTGCTCGAGGCGATGACCAGCCAGGGCACGCTGGCCCTGCAAAGTGCGCAGTTCATCGAGCGCATGCAGGCGATCCGTCGCCAGGAAATGGAATTCATCGACGTTGTCTCCGAGGTCACGGCTGACATCAAGCTCGGCTCGCTGTTGCAGAAGGTGATGGGCGAGGCCACGCGCCTGCTCAACGCCGAACGCTCGACGCTGTTCCTCAACGACGAAAAGACCAACGAGCTGTGGTCCGAAGTCGGCCAGGGCCTGGAATCGGTGCAGATCCGCCTGCCGAATCACCTCGGCATCGCCGGCGCCGTATTCACCCAGGGCAAGGCGATCAACATTCCTTACGCCTACGCCGACCTGCGCTTCAATCCGGCCTTCGACAAGAAGACCGGCTACTTCACACGCTCCATCCTCTGCGTGCCCATCGTCAACAAGCACGGCAAGGTAATCGGTGTCACGCAGGTGCTCAACAAGCGCGGCGGCCCCTTCACCGGCGAGGACGAATCACGCCTGCGCGCTTTTACCGCGCAGATCTCGATTGCACTCGAAAACGCCAAGCTGTTCGCCGACGTACAGAACATGAAGAACTACAACGAGGCGATGCTGGAGTCGATGTCGAATGCCGTCATCACGCTCGACGAAAGCGAGAAGATCGCCACCTGCAATGCCGCCGGCCTGCGCATCTTCAAGTCGACGGCGGCACAGATCCTGCACAAACCGGCGGCCGAATTCTTCTCCGGCAGCAATGCCTGGGTCCAGGAAAAGCTCAAGCGCGTCAGCGAAACCCAGATCAGCGAACTGGCGATGGAAGCCGAACTTATGGTCGGCGAAGAAAAGCTCTCGGTGAACCTCACTGCCCTGCCGCTGCTCTCGATGGAGAAGAAGCGCCTCGGTTCGATGCTGATGCTGGAAGACATCTCCAGCGAAAAGCGCATGCGCTCGACCATGTCGCGCCTGATGGACCCGGGCATCGCCGACCAGATGCTGGCCGGCGGCGTCGATACGCTGGGGGGCAAGAACGTGCAGGCGACGGTACTGTTCTCCGACATCCGCGGCTTCACCACCATCACCGAGCAGCTTGGCGCGCAGGGCACCGTGGCGCTGCTCAACGAGTACTTCACGCTGATGGTGGATTGCATCCAGCGCGAGGCCGGCTTCCTCGACAAGTTCATCGGCGATGCCATCATGGCAGCTTTCGGCATCCCCGTCGCCCATGACGACGACGCCGATCGCTCGGTGCGCACGGCGATCAGCATGATCCGCGAGCTGTGGGCCTGGAACAAGGTACGCAACACCGAAGGCAAGATGCCGGTCGATATCGGCATCGGCCTGAATACCGACAACGTGGTGTCCGGCACCATCGGCTCGAAAAAGCGCATGGACTACACCATCATCGGCGACGGCGTGAACCTGGCCGCCCGGCTGGAATCCGCCTGCAAACAGTACGGCGCGCACATCCTGATCAGCGAATTCACCAACAAGCTGTTGCGCGGCACCTACTACAGCCGCGAACTCGACTTGGTAGTCGTGAAGGGCAAGACGCAGCCGGTGGCGATCTACGAAATCCTCGACTACCACACCGAGGAAAGCTACCCGCAAATGACGGATGCCCTGCGTCACTTCAAGGCCGGCCTGCAGAAGTACCGGCAGCAGAAATGGGACGATGCCAAGGGCGAGTTCAACGATGTGCTGGCCTTGAACGACCACGACAAGGCGGCCAAGATGTACATCGGGCGCTGCGATCACTTCATCGCCAACCCGCCGGGCGACGAGTGGGACGGCGTCTGGGTGATGGAGTCCAAGTAAGCCGCGACAGTGCGCGGCGCGGCCCTACTTGACGCGGGTCAGGAATGGCTTGCCCGAAGGGCGCTCGGCCGGGATGGCCGGAACATCTGCAGCAACATCCACGTCGGCCGGCAAGATCTCGACTGCCGGCTCCTCGGTAGCCGCCGCAGTTTCACCCACCTCGAAGGCCATGCCGTCGCCATTTTCCCGCGCATAGATCGCGGCAACACGTTCGATCGGCACCACCACCGGGAAGGCCCGGCCACCGAAACGTGCCTGAAAGCTGATTTCCTCGTTGCCCATCATCAGTTGGTGCGTGGCCTCGACACCGACATTGAGCACGATCTCGCCATCCTTGACGAACTCGCGCGGCACGCGCGTGACGGCGTCGACCTTGACGGACAGGTAGGGCGTGAAGCCCTGATCCGAGCACCACTCGTGAATGGCGCGGATCAGGTAAGGTTTGGTCGTCTGCATGAATGCGCCGACGCGTTCAGCGCAAGGAAAAATGACGCGCCTTAACGGCGCATCATCTTTTCCGTCGGCGTCAGCGCATCGATAAAGCCCTGGCGCGAGAAGATACGCTCCGCGTACTTCATCAGCGGTGCCGTGGTCTTCGGCATCTCGATGCCGTAGTGGTCAAGGCGCCACAGCAGCGGTGCGATGGCCACGTCGAGCATGGAGAAGTCCTCACCAAGCAGGAACTTCTGCTTGTTGAACATCGGCGCCAGCTCGATCAGGCGGTCGCGGATATGCCCGCGGGCCTTGTCTGCCGACTTGAGGCTCTTTTCGACCGCATCGATGTGGCTGAACAGCTCATGCTCCATCGTAAACAGCAGCTGGCGCGCCTTGGCACGCGTCTGCGGATCCGGCGGCATCAGCTGCGGATGCGGGAAGCGCTCGTCGATGTACTCATTGATGATGTTCGACTCGTAAAGCACCAGGTCGCGATCCACCAGCACCGGCACGCGGTTATACGGATTGATGATGGCGATGTCTTCCGGCTTGTTGAACAAGTCGACGTCGATTACCTGGAAATCCATCTGCTTTTCGTAGAGGACAATGCGGCAGCGATGACTGAACGGGCAGGTGGTGCCCGAGTACAGGTTCATCATGGCGCTGGTGCCCCACGAATAATCGGCATCACGCACCACTTTGCGGACGGGTGGTGCGTTCATTTCTCGGTGCCCCATAGTCTGCATTCACGTATCAAGTTAATGGATGTCTTTCCAGAACTCGCGCTTCAACGCATAAGCGAAGACGAAGAACACCGCGAGGAAAATCAGGACGATGACGCCGAGATGCTTGCGGAACTCGGACACCGGCTCGCCCATGTACTTCAGGTAGGCCACCAGGTCGCCGACCATGGCGTCATACTCCTGCGGCCTCATCTTGCCCGGCTTGACCAGCTTCAGCTTGTGGTCGGGGCCCATCATCTGGTCGCCCTGCAGTTCCCACAGCACGTGCGGCATGCCGACGTTTGCGAAGATGACGTTGTTCCAGCCCGTGGGCCGGGTTTCGTCGCGGTAGAAGCTGCGCAGGTAGGTGTAGAGCCAATCCGCACCGCTGCCAGCCTCCGAAGCGCGGGCGCGGGCGATCACCGTCAGATCGGGCGGCGCTGCGCCGAACCAGGCCTTGGCATCGTTGCGCTGCATGGCGATGCGCATCGGCTCACCTACCTTGTCGGCGGTGAACATGAGGTTGTCGCGAACCTGGTCATCGTTGAGGCCGATGTCCTTCAGGCGGTTGTAGCGCATGTAGGACGCAGAATGGCAGTTCAGGCAATAGTTGACGAACACCTTGGCGCCATTTTGCAGCGCAGCCATGTCGTTGGCCTTGTCCGGGGCCGGATCGAGATGGAGCACGGGACCTGCAGCAAACGCCACAAGCGGCGCAAACAGTAGAGCGAAGAGTAGTTTTTTCATTTCATTGTCACCCTGTCCGGTTCCGGCTGGCAACGATCCAGGGAAGACCAGATCGGCATCGTCAGGAAAAACAGGAAGTAATAGACGCTGAGGATCTGCGCCACCGGAGCACCCGGAATGGCGCCGAAGAACTTGTACGCCGGATCCTTGGTGCCGAGGAAGCCGAGGATGAAGAAACCCACGATCCAGATTGCGAGCAGGACCTTGGTCATCGTGCCGCGATAGCGGATCGACTTCACCGGGCTGCGGTCCAGCCAGGGCAGGAAGGCGAAGATCAGCGTGCCGGCACCCATGGCCACGACGCCCCAGAACTTGGCTTCGATACCCAACAGAGGATAGGTCACCGCGCGCAGCAACGAGTAGTACGGCGTGAAGTACCAGACCGGCGCGATGTGCGGCGGTGTCACCAGCGGGTCGGCCGGGACGAAGTTGTTGTACTCGAGGAAGTAGCCGCCGCCCTCCGGCATGAAGAAGACCACCACCGAGAATGCCATCAGGAAGACGATGACACCGACGATATCCTTCACCGTGTAATAAGGATGGAAAGGGATGCCGTCCAGCGGAACTCCATTCGCATCTTTCTTCTTCTTGATCTCGACGCCGTCGGGATTGTTGGAGCCGACTTCGTGCAGCGCAATGATGTGCGCGCCGACCAGCCCCAGCAATACCAGCGGCATGGCGATGACGTGGAAGGCGAAGAAGCGGTTCAGCGTCGCGTCGCCCACCACGTAGTCACCACGCAGCCAGATCGAGAGATCCGGGCCGATCACGGGGATTGCGGAGAACAGGTTGACGATCACCTGGGCACCCCAGAAGGACATCTGTCCCCAGGGCAGCAGGTAGCCGAAGAAGGCCTCGCCCATCAGGCACAGGAAGATGCCGATGCCGAACAGCCAGATCAGTTCGCGCGGCTTGCGGTAGGAACCGTAGAGCAGACCGCGGAACATGTGCAGATAAACGACCAAGAAGAAGGCCGAGGCCCCGGTCGAATGCATGTAGCGGATCAGCCAGCCCCAGGTTACATCACGCATGATGTACTCGACGCTGGCGAAGGCGACCGGCACACCGGAGGCGTTCAGCGAGGCGTCCGGCTTGTAGTGCATGGTGAGGAAGATGCCGGTGACGATCTGTATCACCAGCACCAGCATCGCCAGCGAACCGAAGAAGTACCAGAAGTTGAAGTTTTTCGGGGCGTAGTACTCGGACAGGTGGGCTTTCCAGTTCGCCGTCAGCGGAAAGCGCTCATCGACCCAGTTCAGCGTGCCTTGCAGCAGTGCATTGACTTTGCTCATCGCATCAGGCCTTCTTGTCTTCGCCGATCACGAGCTTGGTCTCGCCAAGATACATGTGGGGCGGTACTTCGAGGTTGTCCGGCGCCGGCTTGCTCTTGTAGACGCGACCGGCGAGGTCGAAGGTGGAACCGTGGCAAGGGCAGATGAAGCCGCCGGGCCAGTTGGGATCGACGCCCGATTCGGCGCCGGTCTTGAACTTTTCGGTCGGCGAGCATCCCAGGTGGGTACAGATGCCTACAGCGACCAGAATTTCCGGCTTGATCGAGCGCGTGTCATTCTTCGCGTACTCCGGCTGCATGTTCTTGCTGGATTTGGGATCCGCCAGCTGGTCGCCGATCTTGGTCATCGCATCAAGCATTTCCTTGGTGCGATTGATGATCCACACCGGCTTGCCGCGCCACTCGACGGTCATCATCTGACCGGGGGCGAGCTTGCTGATATCCACCTCGACCGGCGCACCGGCTGCCTTGGCGCGCTCTGAGGGCAGCATGCTGGCCACAAAGGGCACGGCGGCGGCTACCCCGGCCACCCCGCCTACGGCTGCCGTGGCAACCAGCAGACGCCGACGACCGCAATCGACATTATCGTCACAACTCATGGTGTTAGTCCCTGAATGCTGAAATGCGAAACCGAAAACGGAGCTTAAACAAATCGAAGTTTCGGTGAAGGCCAACGTCGGCTATATCGACGTAGGCGCATCGGCCGTAACTAAAAGTCGGCTATTGTAGCGAATCTCTCAGGACGATTAAAGCCCTGAACTGAGGCAACTTATCGCCGCAGACCGAGCGTCGGCTACATTATCTTTAATATTCAATTATATAACGCCATCCAACCGCAAACGTTGGATCTCGTTCTGAGCGTAACCCAGGCGGCCAAGAACCGTTTCCGTGTGTTCGCCGAGTTCCGGCCCGATCCAGCGGGTTCCGCCGGGGGTTGCGGACAGTTTCGGCACCACGCCCGGCAGATGAAAGTCTTTTCCGTCAGGTAGTTGGGACTTTTCCAGCATGCCCCGGGCGAGAAACTGGGGGTCACGAAACATGTCCGCAACGGAAAAGATCGGGCTGGCCGGCACCTGGGCCTCTGCTGCAACGCGCAAAACCTCATCGGCGCCATGGCTCGCCACCCAGGCATCGATCACCCCGTAGATCTCTTTTGCGCGCGCATCGCGCCCGGCATTGCTGCCGAGTTGCGGATCCTCGGCAAGGTCGGTTCGCCCGATGGCCAGCATCAGGCGCTTGAAAATGGCATCACCGTTGGCGCCGATGATCAGGTGCTTGCCGTCCTTCGTCGTATGCGTGTTCGAGGGTGTGATGCCGGGCATGACATTGCCGGTGCGCTCGCGGATGAAACCGAAGACATCGAACTCAGGCACCAGGCTTTCCATCATGGCGAATACGGATTCGTAGAGCGCGACATCGACCACCTGACCCGCCCCGCCCTGCACTTCGCGATGGCGCAAGGCCATCAGCGCTCCCAGCGCGCCCCACAGCGCAGCGATCGAATCGCCGATGGAAATGCCGGTCTTCACCGGTGGAAGATCGGGAAATCCGGTGATGTAGCGCAAGCCCCCCATGGATTCGCCGATGGCGCCAAAGCCGGGTTGCTGCGCCATCGGGCCGGTCTGGCCGAAGCCGGACAGCCGCACCATGACCAGGCCCGGATTGATTGCCGAGAGGACATCCCAACCCAGCCCCAACTTTTCCATCACGCCGGGGCGAAAGTTCTCGACCACGATGTCAGCCTCGGCCACAAGCTTGCGTGCGATCGCAATGCCCTCGGGATGCTTCAGGTTGAGTGTCACCGACTGCTTGTTGCGCGCCTGAACGAACCACCACAGCGATGTTTCGCCATCCCCTGTGGGATAAAGCTTGCGCCACTTGCGCAGCGGATCGCCCTCGCCCGGCGACTCGATCTTGATGACGTCCGCACCAAACTCGCCAAGGATGCGCGAGCAAAAGGGTCCGGCGATCAGCGTACCGAATTCAAGTACCTTGACGCCGGCCAGTGGCAGCGGTGTCTCGCTCAAACGAATTCGCGCCGTTCGCGCAGCGCCTGCGCCACGGTGGCGGCGTCGGAGAACTCCAGTTCGCCGCCTACCGGCAATCCGCGAGCGATGCGACTGACCTTGAGGCCACGCTGGTGCAGCAGTTCAGACAGGTAGTGCGCAGTGGCTTCGCCCTCGTTGGTGAAGTTGGTGGCGAGGATCACTTCCTTGACAATTCCATCCACGGCGCGCGCCAGCAGCCGGCTGAAGGCGAGTTCCTTGGGGCCGATGCCATCGAGCGGCGAGAGCCGGCCCATCAGCACGTAATACAGGCCGTTGTAGGCATGCGCCTGCTCCATGCTGACAGCATCGACCGGCATCTCGACGATGCATAACTGGGTCGCATCGCGCCGTGGCGACAGGCAGCGGTCGCAGACCTCTGCTTCAGTGTAATTGTTGCAGCGTGCGCAGTGATGGAGCGTCTGCAGTGCCGCGTCGATACCGCGCGCCAGGCGGTCGGCGCCGTTGCGGTCGCGCTGCAGCAGGTGATAGGCCATGCGCTGCGCCGATTTCGGGCCGACGCCGGGCAGGCAGCGCAGTGCCTCGATGAGTTCGTCTAGCGACGAACTCATCGAGGCCTTGGCCTCACAATGAAACAGCCTCCCCCATCCCCTCCCGAGGAGGGTCTATTGGAATGCTCGCTGCGCTCGAAATCACGGGTCACGTCTGCTACCCCCGGTTCCACGTCACTCAGAACGGCAACTTCATGCCCGGCGGCAGGTTCAGGCCGGCGGTGAAGCCACCCATCCTTTCCGCCGTAGTGGATTCGACGCGACGGCTGGCGTCGTTCATCGCCGCCGCAATCAGGTCCTCCAGCATCTCCTTGTCATCCATCACCGAGGGATCAATGGTGACGCGCTTGACGTCGTGCTTGCAGGTCATCACCACCCTCACCGCGCCGGCGCCAGACTGGCCCTCAACCTCGATCTGCGCCAGTTCGGCCTGGGCCTTTTCCATGTTGGCCTGCATCTGCTGGGCCTGTTTCATCAATCCGGCTATGCCACCTTTCATCATTTCCTGTTACTCCTTGTACTAAACGGGTTTGATTGTCGATTCGTCGATGGTGGCGTCGAACAGGTCTACCACGTCCCTGACGAAGGGATCCTGCTCGATCGAGGCGACGGCCTTTTCCTGGCGCTCGCGCTGGACGTTGCGGCTGCGCTCGGCAGGTGTCTCGCTGGCCGGCTCGGCCACACCGATCTCCAGTCGCAACGGGCGGCCGAAATGGTTCTGCAATTCGCTTTGCAGCTTGTCCTGCTGCACCTTGCCCAACAGGTGCCTGTGCAATGGCGCCAGGCGCAAGCGGATGGCGCCGTCGCTGCGCTCGGCGAGCTCGCAATGCTGGGCCAATTGTTTGGCCATGCCGGTGAGCGGAAGCTGCGCTACCAGCGCGTGCCAGTCATCGTCGCCTGGCGCTGGCGGCGCCACCACCGCGGTTTTCGCCGCCGCCGGCTGCCTGGGTGCAGCAGCCGCGGGAGTGGGAGTCGGCGCTGGCGGCACGGCGACCCGCGCCGGCGGGGGTGCCGCGGGAGCCGCCTGGCGCGGCGGAGTAGGCGCGTCGACGGCCCCCGCCCGCTCCGGCCGGAAGGCATGCAGGCGCAGCAGGCTCATGACGAAGCCAGCATATTCGTCGGGTGCCAGGGCAAGCTCATCACGACCATGGATCGCGATCTGGTAAGCCAGTTGCAGGTATTCGGCATCAAGTACGCGGGCATAGCGCAACAGCCGCTCGCGCTCGGCCTCGTCGAGCAGGGCCTGCGGCGCGAACTGCGCCAATGCGATGCGATGGAACAAGGTCGCCAGCTCCTGCAGGCCGCCGTCGAAAGACAGGCTGCGCGCATCCATCACTTTGGCGACCTCGAGCATGGCCTGCACGTCCTGCGCCACCAGGCCGTCGAGCAGCGCAAACAGGTGTTCGTCGCCGACGGTGCCGAGCATGGCGCGCACGCCCTCCTCTTCCACCTTGCCGGCGCCGTGGGCGATGGCCTGATCGAGCAGCGACAGGGCATCGCGCATGCTGCCGGCCGCCCCCTTGGCCAGATGGCGCAGGGCCGCGGGCTCGAAACTCACGCCTTCGGCCTCCAGCACCCGCGACAGGTGATCGACGATGTGGATCAGCGGCATCTGCTTGAGGTTGAACTGCAGGCAGCGCGAGAGCACGGTGACCGGAATCTTTTGCGGATCGGTGGTGGCGAGAATGAACTTGACGTGTCCGGGCGGTTCTTCCAGCGTCTTCAGCATCGCGTTGAAGGCGTGGCCGGAAAGCTGATGCACTTCGTCGATGACGTATACCTTGTAGCGGCCGATGGTCGGCGCATAGGTGGCGCGTTCGAGCAATTGCGTCATGTCATCGACGCCGCGGTTGGAGGCGGCATCGAGTTCGATGTAATCGACAAAGCGGCCGCTGTCGATCTCGGTACAGGCGGAACATTTACCGCAAGGCGTGGAACTGACCCCGGTTTCGCAATTCAGCGCCTTGGCCATGATGCGCGCCAGCGTGGTCTTGCCCACACCGCGTGTGCCGGTGAAGAGATAGGCGTGGTGAAGGCGGTCCTGGTCCAGCGCATGGGTTAAGGCACGCACCACGTGCTCCTGGCCCACCAGGGTAGCAAAGGACTTGGGGCGCCACTTGCGGGCGAGGACCTGATAACTCATGGCGCGATTTTATCAGGCCGCCATGAGAGGACGGCCGGTTGCCACCGGCCGTCGTCAATCTGCTTGCGAAGCTCAGCCCTTGCGCGTGTCCTGGCCGCTGCCGGGGTTACCAGGACCACCACGACCCGGGCCACCATGGCCTTTGTGGCCCCGCGCGCCCATCGCGCTGAATTGCTTGTCGGCCGCCGCCTTCTGCTCGGGGCTGAGCGAGGCATACAGGCGCTTGAAGGACTCATTGACCGACTCCATCGACGCCACGCGATCCTTCATCGAATTTTGCATCTGCGCCATGCGTTCCGGCGCCGTCATCGGCTTGTCCTGGCTGACGCGTTCGCGCATCGCCTTGTAGCCTTTTTCCGCCTCGGCCTTGGACTTTTCGGCGAAGGCCTGCCACAGCGGTTCCTGCTGGGAATTGGGCTTGAGAACGTCCTTCAACTGGGCCAGGCGCTGATCGGCACGCGCTGCCGGATCCATCATGCCGCCTTGCATCGGACCGCCCTGCATCATGCCGCTCTTCATGCCCATCTTGCCGTCGGGACCACACCCGGCGCCCTGCGCAAACGCGCCGCCAAGGCCGCCTAGCCCGACGGCAACTGCCGCAACCATCATCAGATTTCTGTGTTTCATTCTGAACTCCTGGGGAAATGCCTCATGGCAGGCGTAGTTAAGCCTTCCCCTGTAAGCGGGGTGTGACAGTCGCAGGGAGTTTGTAAGCGGAGATTGCCTGGCGGCAGAGAAGGGGCGGCGAGCCTGACCCCCGGCACTTGCGGAAAATGGCTGTGGCTGCTGCCTTCCGGCCCTGACCAGATTCACCACCCCTCAATGCGGGGAGACCCGCCGCGGCGCGAATTCTAGCAGCGCCGTACCACCAGCGCCGACTTTCGGCCGGCTTTTCAACCGCCACCGCGCTGGTAATACAACGTGAAGCGCTGCATGAAGGCCTCTTCGGCCTCCGGCGTCATGCCCTCGAAGGCAAGTTCGACGCGATGGCGCTCCAGCCGCACCATGCCGATTTCCAGCGGCGGGATGGGGGTGAAACGCAACGACCAGCCGCGGCCGCGAAACAACCCGTCCTGTTCGATGAAGCCGGTTTCCCCGGTTGCTGCCGGCAGCAGGCGGATGAAATCCCCGCGGGAAATGGTGGCGTCGTAACTGCGCGGAAACTTCATCCGCCGGCCACGGGCGGCCAGATGGCAAGGGTTTCACCATCCTTGAGCACGCGGCCGGCGCGTTCGGCCGGCGGCACGAACGTGCCATCGATCAGCACCAGATGCACGAGTTTGATCGGCAGGGCAAAGCGCTCTACCAGATGCGCCACGGTGGTCCCGGGCTCAAGGTCGAGGCTCAGCGCATTGGTCTTCTTCGCCTCCGCCGGCAGGTAGTCCTGCAGCGTGGCGAAGAGCTTGAAGGTAATGCGCAAGGCCATGTGTTCAGGCCGCCTTTTGCGCCGTGGCGAGGTAGGCCACCATGAACTGGGTCGGATCGGCCAGCAAACGGGCCTTCCACTCGCCCAGCGGCGCCTGGGTCTGTACCAGGCCGCGCAGGGCACCGACGTGTGCGGTCCAGCCGATGCTGGTGGCGCCGATCAGGATGTCATCCTTGAACTGCAGCGACAGATAGCAATGACGAGCTTCATCGACGCGTTCGACACCGGAACCGCCTTCGGCAGCCGGCACGCCCTGCCATTGGCCGAAGGAGGTGGAAATCATGCCCAGCGTGTCGAGCACGTTGATCGCCAGGCTGCCGCCGCTGCTGGACGCCCCGCCGGCCATGTTGTGCGCGGCGACGCGTGCCTGATCCACGGCATTGGGCTGAATCGCATTGAGTTCCGGCTTGCCGGTATGAAAGCCGGGCGCCTCGGTGACATCACCGGCGGCATAGATGTCGGCGACGCTGGTACGCATCTGGTTGTCGACGCTGATGCCGCGCCCCATGGCAATGCCGCTGCCGGCAAGGAATTCGATGTTGGGCCGCACGCCGGCGGCGCAGATCACCAGATCGGCCGCCAGTTCGCCGCCGGTACTGAGCTTGACCGACAGCGCGCCATCCTTTTGCGTCACCGCGGTGATGGCGGCATTGCAATGCACGGCAACGCCCTTGGCCTCGACCCAGGCCTTGATCATGGCGCCGGCCTTGGCCGTCATCATGCGCGGCACCATGCGATCGCCCATTTCCACCACGGTCAAGGTGACGCCGCGGGCGGCAAGCGCTTCCATGATGATGCAACCGATGAAGCCGGCACCCAGTTGCAGCACGCGGCTGCCCGGCTTGGCCTTGGCGGCGATGGCGCGGGCATCCTCGATGGTCCAGCAGGTATGTACATTGGGCAGGTCGATACCCGGCACCGGCGGCATGATCGGACGCGAGCCGGTGGCGATCAGCAGTTTGTCATAGGGCAGGCGTTCGCCACTGGAGAACTCGATCTGCTTCGCCGCCGGATCGACCTTGGCGACGCGGCCTTCGATCAGGTGGATCTTGTGCTTGGCGTAATGATCGTGGGCTTTGCGCAGGTGGGTGCCACCCTCGGCGATATTGCCCTGCAGGAAATAGGGAATCGCCATGCGCGAATACGGCGGCTCCTTCTCGTCGCCGATCAGGGCGATCTCGGCGTCGGGTTGCAGCCGGCGCAGGGTTTCCGCGGCCACCAGGCCGGTCGGACCATTGCCGATGATGACGTGTTTCATGGTGTTTCCTTAAAAAAATCAGGGGACCGGCAATGCCGATCCCCCGTGGATACTACGCGGGAATTACAGGCCGAGACGTTTCAGGGTGTCCGGAGTCGGCACGCCTTCGGGCGTCCAGCCGCGGATCTGATAGTACTCGGGGCGCATCTTGTCGATGCCGCTGACCAGGCCCTTGGCCGGGCCGGTCTTGGCCGGTTCGGTCTTCAGGCGCGGAGGCAGGTCATCGTCCTTGGCCGTGAAGCCGGCAGCGTTGTTGAACAGGCGCTCCATGTTCCAGATGCGCTCGCCCAGCGTCGCCAGGCTTTCCATGGTCCATTCGCCTTCGCAGGCGGCGGCAAGCTGCGGCTGCAGGTCGGCCAGCGTCCAGGCAAAGGTGGTGAACACGCAGGTGCCGGAGGAGTCAAACACGGCCGTGGCGTCCTGGAAGGCCTTGACCAGATCGGCCTTGCCTTCGGTGACCAGCGGATCGGTCTTGACCGGGATGCCCAGCACTTCCGAGGCCACGGTGTAGCTGCGCAGGTGGCAGGCGCCGCGATTGGAGGTGGCGTAGGTCAGGCCCATGCCCTGGATGCCGCGCGAGTCGTAGGCGGGGAATTCCTGGCTCTTGACGCCCATCGACAACTCGGGCCGTCCGTACTTGGCGCACATGCGCGCCGAGCCGGTCCCGAGTTCCTTGCCGAAGCCCTCGCCCTTGGCCGTCATCTCGGCCAGCGTGATCAGGGCCTGGGCCGAGCCGAACGGCGCCTCGATGCCGATCTGCTCCTTGGTCAGGATGCCCAGATCGTAAAGCTCCATCGCTGCAGCGACGGTGGCACCGAAGGAAATCGGATCGAATCCGTCTTCGTTGCACAGGACGTTGACATACTGCAGGGCTTCCAGATCGCCCACGCCATTCGCGGACCCGAGGGCCCAGGCCGCTTCGTATTCGAGGCCACCGGAAGCCCCCCAGTACTGGGGCTTATTCACCACGCTGAAGTGGGTTTCGTCGATCCTGCTGATGCGGCCGCAGGCAATGGTGCAACCGAAGCAGGCGGCGTTGGTGACCAGATGGGTCTTGCCGTCGGTGGGCCGCTTCTCGTGCATGGCCTCACCGGAGATCTTGCGGGCATCTTCGAACTGGACGTCGCGGTGGTTGCGCGTGGGCATGGCGCCCATTTCGTTGATCACGTTCATCAGGACCTGGGTGCCGTACTTGGGCAGGCCTTGTCCGGTGACGGCGTTGTCGGCGAGGACTTTCTTGGCGGCTTTGGTGGCGGCCATGAAGGCCGTGGGATCCTTGATCTGGCCCGCCCCCTTGGTGCCGCGCACAGCGACCGCCTTGAGGTTCTTGCTGCCCATCACGGTACCGACGCCGGAGCGGCCGGCGGCGCGATGCAGGTCATTGACGATGCAGGCGTACTTGACGCCGTTCTCGCCGGCACGACCGATCGAGCAGACGCGGGTCTGCGGATCCTGGTGGCTGCTCTTGATGGTCTCTTCGGTCTGGAACACGGTCTTACCCCACAGATGCGAGGCATCGCGCAGTTCAACCTTGTCGTCTTCGATCGACAGATAAACAGGCTTCGGGCTCTTGCCTTCGAAGATGATCATGTCCCAGCCGGCGAACTTGAGTTCGGCGCCGAAGTAACCGCCGGAATTCGAGCAGGCAATGGCGTTGGTCAATGCGCCCTTGGTAACGACGGAATAGCGCCCGCCGGTGGAGGCCGCCGTGCCGGTGAGCGGCCCGGTGGTCATGATCAGCTTGTTTTCGGGCGCCAGCGGGTCGACTTTGGGATCAACTTCTTCGATGAAGTACTTGGTGGCAAGGCCACGCTGGCCGAGGTAATCCTTGGCCCATTCCATGTTCAGGGGTTCGGTCTTGATGCTGCCGTTGCTCAGATCAACGCGCAGAATTTTTTTGGTCCAGCCCATATCTATCTCCTTAAGCAGCGCGCGGTTGCGTGTCGGTCTTGCCGGCCCAGGCCCGCATCTTGTCCAGACCGGTCCAACTGGCTTCCACATAGGTGATCGCACCCGTCGGGCAGGCATCGACGCAGGCCGGCTCACCGCCGCAGAGGTCGCACTTCT
>CAJBYR010000096.1 GCA_903959855.1 uncultured beta proteobacterium | reverse complement strand
ATGGGTGTCCCGGGCACGGGTCGGCGAAAGCTACCGGATGTCGCGGGGTTAAAAAATGCTTCAGATCAATTTAGGAGGTCGTCGATATTCGCCGTCGGGGCAGAGCAACTAACGCCGCGACAGACCCAGGCGTTGACACGATCGCTTTCCGGCTTGGCCAGCGTGGCCGGCAGACTGGGCAGTCCGTTGGGCAGTGCCATAACCATGCGCTTCGGGTTGGCACCGAGGGCGCGCGCCCATTCCGCCAGTTCCGCAGGCGGGCCGCGCAGGATCACGATCTCCGGTGGTACCAGGGTTTCTTCGAGCACGCGCAGCAGCGAGGCGAAGCCGCCAGACGATTGGCTCAGCTGCGGCCAGAACAGTGCCAGCGATTTCTCGGCGGCGGCAAGGTAGCGCGGCTCGCCCAGCAGGTGGCCCAGGCGCTGCAATGCGAAGGCGGCGATGCCATTGCCCGAGGGCGTGGCGTTGTCATGTCCGCTCTTGGGACGGTGGATCAGGGTTTCATGGTCGTGTGCAGTGAAGAAGAAGCCGCCGGCCTCCGGGTCCTCGAAGCGCGCCAGCAGCGAGTCTGCAAGCTCGATGGCGAAGCGAAGGTCTTGCAGGCGGAAGTCGGCCTGCAGTATTTCCAGCAAAGCCGAAAGCAGGAAGGCATGGTCGTCGAGATAGGCGTCGAGGTGGGTGCGGCCATGGCGCGAGGTGGCGAGCAGGCGACCGTCGCGCCACATCGTCGTGCGCAGGAAATCCGTGGCGCGTTGTGCCGATTGCAGCCAGTCTGCACGCGAGAAGATGCGACTTGCATGGACCATGCCCTCGATCATCAAGGCGTTCCAACTGGTCAGCACCTTGTCGTCGCAGCCTGGCCGGATTCGCTTCTCGCGTGCGGCAAAGAGCTTTTGTCGTGCCGATTCGAGCAGGGCTTCCTCGCCTGCACCCAGTTTTCCGACGATGCGCGCATGCCAGTGCCGGCTTTCGAAATTCGGCGGGCCGTCGAAGCCCCAGCGCCGTGCCGCCAGCGCCGACTCTTCGGGGGGCAGGATTGCGGCCAGTTCGTTGCGGTCCCAGACGTAGTACCTGCCTTCCTCGCCCTCGGAGTCGGCATCAAGGGCTGAGTAATACCCGCCGTCGGGCGCCTGCATTTCGCGCAGCAGCCACGCCGCGGTTTCGTTGGCGACGCGTGCGTAAAGGGGATCGCGAGTCTGCTCCCAGGCGTCGGCGCACAGGCCCAGCAGCGGGCCGTTGTCGTAGAGCATCTTCTCGAAATGCGGGATCTCCCAGCGTTCGTCTACGCTGTAGCGGGCAAAGCCGCCGCCGATCTGGTCGTAAATGCCGCCTTCGCACATGTGGCGCAGTGTGGTCAGCGCCATGTCGCGCGAGGCCTGGCTGTCGCGTGTGAGCAGGAAGCCGAGGTCGGTCGGGTGGGGAAACTTTGGCGCGCTGCCGAAGCCGCCATGCACCGGGTCAAAGGCGCGCGCCAGCAAGGCTTCGGCCGAGGCCAGAGCGGTGGCATCGAAAGCCGTTTGATCGCCTGGCGCCTCGGGCATGGTGTCCATCATGGCCTCGCGCAATTCGGCGGCTTGGGCGACGATGTCCTCTTGCCGTTCGGCGTAGGCGGTGGCGACGCGCTCGCAAAGGTCCGCAAATCCCGGCAGGCCATAGCGCGGTTCGCGCGGGAAATAGGTTCCGCCGAAGTAGGGCGAGCCGTCAGGGGCGAGGAACATGGTCAGCGGCCAGCCGCCGTTGCGTCGGGTCAGCATGTGGTGGGCGGTCTGGTAGATCTGGTCAAGATCCGGGCGCTCTTCGCGATCGACCTTGATGTTGATGAACAGGCGGTTCATCACCGCCGCCACGGCCTCATTTTCAAAGGACTCGTGGGCCATCACGTGACACCAGTGGCAGGCCGAATAGCCTATCGATAGCAGGATCGGTCGATTTTGCTGCCGCGCCAGAGTGAGTGATTGCTCATCCCAGGGCTGCCAGTGCACGGGATTCTCGGCGTGTTGCAGAAGATAGGGCGAGGATTCGGCGGAAAGACGGTTGCGGAGCGTCATGGTCGGCAGCGGTAGGCAAAATCCGACTATAGCCGATAGGTTTACTCAGGTATAGCGACGCGGATGCATCTGCGGGGGAACTGCTGCGGGGCGAGGAATCAGCGAGCCGGAGCCGGCTCAGATGCCCATCTTTTCGAAGACGGTATCCAGCTTTTCCTGCAACGTGGCCGCGTTGAAGGGCTTGACGATGCAGCTCGTGACGCCGGCGCGCATGGCGGCATTGAGCTTTTCCTGTTTGGCTTCGTTGGTGATCATGATGAAGGGCAGGGCTTGCAATCGTGAGTCGGCACGCACGTTCTGCAACAGGGTCAGTCCGTCCATGTTGGGCATGGCCCAGTCCGACACCACGAACTCGTAGCCGCCCTGGCGAAGCTTGGACAGTGCCACGGCGCCGTCTTCCGCCTCTTCGACATTGGTGAAACCGAGTTCCTTGAGCAGGTTGCGCACGATGCGCCGCATGGTCGAGAAATCATCGACCACGAGAAACTTGAGGGCAGTGCGGTCGGGCAGGGTCTCGAGGGGCAGGGCCATGGATCACACTATGCCTGAGCCATGCGCCCCCCAAAACCGCGAATACCGGCCGGAACTGCCTAGCTATCTTGGAACAGGGGTGGCTGCCGCGATCACGGGCTGCCAAAGGCCCGGAATTGGCCGTGTATTCGAAGGACCAACGCCGGGCGGGACGGGATCAGAAGGACAGTGTCTTGACGTTCGGCTGCAGGATGTAGGCGGCGACATCGGCCGGCTTGGCGACACCGATGCCCTCGACCAGATCGGTGGGCTTGAGATCGGCGTTGGGCAGGAACAAGGCGCAAACTTCGACCTTTGCCCCGGCCTTCATCAGGCCTTGCAACAACTCTTTGGGCGACTTGTTCATCGGCTTGATCGCGGCCGACTCCTTGTCCTTGACCGCCAGTTGGCCGCCGTCGCTGCAAAGCAGGACGCGCACCGCCGCTTTTTGCGCCAGCGCCTGGCTGGCCAGAACCATGGCGACGCCCTGAGTCTGGGCAACTCCCGAGTTGATGCCGACGAAGACTTCCGCCGGGGTTTGGGCATGGGCCGGCAGGGCGCAGGCAAATCCCAGCGCGAGGGTGATGGATAGTTTGTTCATTTGATGTTCTCCGTTGATTTGCGGCGGAATGCCGGGCGACAGGATGCCGCCCGGCCTTGATGCGGGATTACTTCTTGGCAACCATGTTGAAACTGCCATCGGCGTTGAACTTGGTGTCGGCATCGATGAAGAAGGCCTGCACCTTGCCGCCCAGCAGCTTGACCGTGTCATAGGCCTCGCCCGAGCGGGCGCCGGTGCCGCAGACGAAAATCACGGGTTTGTCGGTCGGCAGGGTGCCGACTTTCTTTTCCAGTTCATTCATCGGGATATTGACCGCACCCTTGATCATGCCCGAGGTGACCTCCTTCGGATCACGCACGTCGACCAGCATGACCGAGCCGGGATTGGCCTTCCAGACCGCTTCGAAAGAGGCTACCGTGACCGAGCCCTTTTCCTTGCCCGGTACCAGAGCAGCACCCGCGGCGGCCGGTGCTGCGGTGGCGCCGGCTGCGGCGTTTGTTGCGGCTGGCGCGCCGTTCAGCTTTTCCCACTCCGGATAGCCGGGCGGATAGGTCAACACATTGGTGTAGCCGAGCTTCTTGGCCTTTTCCGCAGAATTGTCGGAAAGGACGCACTCCATGCCGCCGCAGTAGAAAATCAGCATCGTGGCCTTGTCGGCGGGCAACTTGTCGACGTGCTTGTCGAATTCGCTGTCGGAGATGTTGATCGCGGTCGGGATCATGCCCTTGTCGGCAACGCGCTTGGGCCGCGCGTCGATCAGGACGTACGGCGCCTTGTCTTCGGCGAGCTTCTTGAGGTAGGCCGCGGATACCGACATCTGCGCGCCCTTGGCCTTCCATTCCGGCGAGCCGGCCGGGTAGACCTTGATGTTGGTGTAGCCCAGCTTCTCGGCCTTGAACGCCGAGTTGTGGCTCAGCATGCATTCCAGCCCGCCGCAGTAGAACAGCAGCAGCGTCGCCTTGTCTTCCGGCAGCTTCCCGACCAGTTTGTCGAACTGGCTGTCGGGAATGTTGATCGCGCCGGGAATGTGGCCGAGGTCGTACTGACGGGCGGCAGGGCGCGAGTCGATGATCACGACACCCTTCTTCGGTGGAATGCTGACGTTCTGCTTGACGAAGTCGAAGTCGACCAGCGCCTTGTTGTACCAGCCGTCGCGCGGCTGGATGGTTGCCGCGTCGGCGGCGAAGGCCGGTACCGGATAAAGCAGCGGTGCCGCGCCAAGTGCGGCAAGAACCGCGACCAACAGTTTGATGTTTCTCGCTCTCATGATGATCTCCTTATAGAAGAGTAAATTTTTCGGTGGATTCGTTGTAGCGTACCAGCGCGTACCAGAGCAGCAGCAGGCCGCCGCCGACCGCCAGGGTCCAGCCCCAACTGCCCCACATTTCCGGCAGGTAGGCCTGGAAACCGATCTTGGTCATCTCCCAGGTTTCGACATTGGTTTCGTCGACGGTGGTGAGTCCGAGCTTCTTGAACACGGCGCTGGCCGTCGAGCCTATCCAGGAGAAGAAGAACATCGTTACCCACAGCTTGAGGTGGCCTTCACCCATGCGCCATAGCGAGCCGGACGCGCAGCCGCCGGCGAAGACCATGCCGATGCCAAAGATCAGGCCGCCCACCAGCGAGCCGATCCAGAACGTGGCAGGGATCGCCAGGTAGGGGTCGATCACCTTCTTTTGGAATAACAGCGCAGCGATGGGGATGCCGATCGCAAGCGCGAGGATTACTGCCTTGGTCATGTCGCCTTCGGCCGTCATGAAGGGTTCGCGAAAGGCGCGCGCGAAGCACAGGCGCGAGCGATGCATGATGAAGCCGATGGCGAAGCCGGCAACCACGATCACCGCGCGCGCGGCGATCTTTTCGTCGGCTGAGCCATACCACTGCGTGGCCCAGAGCAGCACACCGACAATGACCGCGAGGCCCAGCCAGGGGTAGTTGCGAGTCACAGCTTCGGGCAAGTCGATTGCCGCCGGGGCTTGCATGCCCCATTCGATGTGATCGAGCGTCCACAGCAGCAGCTTGAGGCCGATCGCGGCGCCGGCCAGCAGGCCCAGCCACATTGCCCAGCCGGCTGGGGAAGAGTGCAATACCGGGTTGAAGAAGCCGCCGGTGGTGCAACCGCCGGCGAGAGCCGCGCCGATGCCGAGCAGGCTGCCGCCGGAAGCCGCCCAGACGTATTCCAGCGGTGGTGGCCGGTTGGGGCTGAACTGGCGCGAGAGCAGCGCGGCAGCAAAGGCGCCTAACACCAGCATGATGTTCATCAGCGACATGCGGTGCATCAGGAAGCCTTCGGTCTGTTGCGGGATGCCCAGCGTCGGGCCGAGGCCGATCAGGTTGTTGAACCAGTCGCCCCAGAACTTGACGCCGCCGAACACGCCCCAGACCAAACCGGAAAGCATCAAGCCAATGATGGTCAGCACCAGCAGCATGGCACCGACGAAAGGCGACCACTCTTCGACGAAGATGGCCTGGTAGTCGGCCTTGAAGCCGGCGCGCCAGGTGGAATCGCTATCGCTCATTACTTACCTCTGACCGTTGTGTGCGAGCGTCCGGGCACCTCGCCCTCAAGGCGACGCGCCCGGAAGCATTCGCTATGGAGATCAGCTGCAGCTGGCCGGGGCGTCGCCGTCCTTGGCGCCCTTGTTGAGGAAGGCCGCCACGTCGTCAAGCAACTCCTGGTCCGGCGTGTCGGCGAATTTCTCGGCGGCCTTGTTGCCCGCCTTGATGCTGGCACGATAGGCCTTGCTGACGTACTGCTTGACCGTGTCCTTGCCCTTGGCGTGCTTGTCGGCCTTGATGTAGGCCGCCCATTCCGCCTTGGTCTTGGTGCTCGGATTGATCGAACCGATGGGCGCCACCACATGGCAGGAGGTGCATACGCTGCGGTAGTAAACGCGGCCGCGTTTCCAGTCGGCGTCGTAGGCGGAGGCCGATGCGGCGATGACCGAGAGGATGGCGCCGGCGGCGAGGGTCTTGATGAGTTTCATGTTTGTCTCCGTAAGTAGGGTTTTGGTTTGTTCAGTCAACTTCTTCCCAGCCGGTGATCATCGCCTTGATGTGGGCGGTGGGGGTGTGACCGGCAGTGGTCAGATAAACGTGGGCGATGAGGAAGGCCAGCATCATGAAGGCGCCGATGGTGTGGCCGGTGGCGACCCATTCCAGCGGCAGGTTGCCCAGGCCCCAGGCGGGCCACTTGTCGTAGAACAGGTAGAGCCCGCCGGTGATCCAGAGTAGCGGCCCGACGCAGACCAGGATGAACAGGTAGGCCAGACGCTGCAGCGGATTGTGCTTGCGCAAGGTAGTCAGGCGGAAGGGGTGCGGCGCGTTCTTGAAGATGCCGAACAGGTAGTAGTTCATCATCGCCACGACCTTTTCCGTAGTCGGGATGTACTGCTTCCATTCGCCCGTGGTGAAGTGCCAGAAGATCGCGAACACCCACAGCCCGATCAGCGTCCAGGCCGCGATGGTGTGGTAGGCCACCGCCTTCTCGAAGCCGAAGATGGTGTAGGTGCCGTGGATGTCGAAGGCGGTGAGCATCAGGAAGATGATCAGCGCCGCCTGCGCCCAGTGCCAGAAGCGTTCGAAGAGCTTGAAGACGTAGATGCGTTCAGACATGTCAGGGACTCCTTAGTGCTTGCGGCTGGTGACGATGCGCAGCGCACCGTGGCCGATGACGCCGAGCAGGGTCAGCAGGACGATGGCCCAGCCGGCGGTGTCGACCAGTTTGTTGTTGTCGCGGGCGGGCAGGTACACACCCTGGATGCCGGCGAGCCGACCTTCCTTGGCGTGACACTCGACGCAGCCCAGCGCCTTGTCCTTGGGCGCCACCATGTGGGTGATCGGCCAGGACATCTCGGTCTTGATGAAGTCGAACTTGCCGGAATAGGGCGCACCGGAATCCTTCATGCCGACCGGAATCGCCTTGTCCCAATCAAGATTCTTCCAGAAGCCGGTGTCGTCGTTGCCCGCGGTGTGCGGCGTGATCAGCGTCTTGTTGACCGGGTCATAGGGTTGCGAGCCGCGGAATACCTTCATCGGCCAGATCATCGACTTGCCGTCGGTCGGGCTGCCACCCATCTTGTTGATCTGGGTGCGTTGCCCGGTCTTCTCGATCTTGTCGCTGAGCAGGGTGAATTGCACGTTGCCGTTGAACCAGGCGTATTCGGGCTTGACGTTCTCGGCCAGGGTGAAGTCGCCCTTGCGCGATTCGTAGGTGATACGGCCCTTTGCGTCCTTCAGGATGATGTGCTTGCCGTCCTTGTCGCGCTTGCCGGCGGTGGACCAGTCCCAGGTCATCTTGGTGGCGATGCCACCGCGCGCATAAGTCGGAATGTGGCAGGTCTGGCAGGCGATCCTGGTCGCGTGCTGGTTCAGGCGAGCGACCGATTTGTGCGGTGCGTTGTCGTGGCAGGCGACGCAGGTGGCCGGGTTGCCGCTGCCGGCTTTGCCGCGCACCTGCACGCCCTTGTTGTCCTTGGCAGTCGGCGTGTAGCGGCTGCCGGCGACGTCATGGCTGGAAGTCTTGTGGCAGGTACTGCAGGTGAAATCGAGTCCCTCGGCGTCCATGTGCACATCGACGTCCTTGGTCGGTGCCGCCAGCGAACTGTCCATGTCACCGTGCTTGACGCCGTCGCCGCCGCCGCCGTTGAAGTGGCAGGCACCGCAGGTGTCACGGCTGGACTTGCCAACCTTCTGCGCGATCTTGGCGAGGTCGATGCCCTTGATGATCTTGCCGGAGCCGGGGGGGAATTCCGTGTCCTTGGTCACCGGATTGCCGGCGAAGCCAGGCGGCTTCTTGTAGTTGCCGGTGGTGTCGTGGCAGGCCAGGCAATCGACGTTTTCCTGCTTGGCGAAGTCGAAGTTGGCGTCCTTCCAGCCATAGCCGACGTGGCAGGAGGTGCAGGAGGCGTAGTTCGAGGCGATCGAGATGCAGAAGTTGTTGAGAATGGTTTTCTTGCCCAAGGTCTGCTTGGTCTCGGGATTCAGGAACTCCCATTTCCAGTGCTTGGTGCGGTGGATCTGGCCGGCAGCCTCGGTGTGGCATTCGAGGCAGGCCTTGGTGACTTCGGGGCCGGAGTCGAAGGTTTTCTGCAGTTGCTTGAACTTGGTGTGGTCGGCCGTCGTCGTCAGCTTGACGGGTTTCGCCTCGGGTTTCGCTTCTTCAGCGAGTACCGGGCCGGTGGCGGCGAGCCATGCGGCGCAGCACAGCGCCAATGTGGCTTTGATGTATCGGGCTTCCATTTGGGGTCCCCAAGGGTATCGAAGTATCAGATAGTATGAAAATCATTATCTGCTTATATACCTATGGAGTTTTGATCGAGGTCAATAAACATGCCTGACCTCGTAGTTTCCGCAGAGCGGCGTCAGGACAGTTGGCCGATATCCCGAATTGCCCCGGTATCGGCCGAGGTGGTCATTGCCGCATAGGCCTTGAGAGCGGCCGAAACTTCGCGTTGGCGATTGACCGGTTTCCAGGCCCCATGTTCACCTTGGCCGCGCGCTTCCATCGCCGATCGCCGTGCCGCCAGCGCCGACTCTTCGACCGCGAGGTGGATGCGTCGCGCGGGGATGTCGATCTCGATGGTATCGCCTTCCTCGACCAGACCGATGGTGCCGCCGGAAGCGGCTTCCGGCGAGGCATGGCCGATGGAAAGGCCCGATGTGCCGCCCGAAAAGCGGCCATCGGTGAGCAGGGCGCAGACCTTGCCCAGTCCCTTCGACTTCAAATAAGAGGTCGGGTAGAGCATCTCCTGCATGCCGGGGCCGCCTTTGGGCCCTTCGTAGAGCACGACGACGATGTCGCCGGCGACGATCTGGTCGGCGAGGATTTTCTCGACCGCTTCCTCCTGTGATTCGCAGACGCGGGCGCGACCGGTGAAGCGCAGGTTCGAATCATCCACGCCGGCCGTCTTGACGATGCAGCCCTTCTCGGCGATGTTGCCGAAGAGCACGGCTAGCCCGCCGTCCGTCGAGTAGGCATGTGCCTGATCGCGGATGCAGCCGTTGGCGCGATCGAGGTCGAGCGTCGGGTAGCGGCGCTTTTGCGAGAAGGCGATCTGGGTCGGCACGCCACCCGGTGCGGCGCGGTAGAACTCATGTACCCCCGGCGAGTGGTTGCGCTTGACGTCGCAGCAGTTGAGCGCTTCGCCCATGGAGGGATATAGCACGGTCGGGCAATCGCGATTGATCAGTCCGGCGCGGTCGAGTTCGCCGAGGATGGCCATGATGCCGCCGGCGCGATGCACGTCCTCCATATGGTACTTCTGCGTCGCCGGCGCCACCTTGGCCAGGCAGGGCACGCGGCGCGACATGCGGTCGATGTCGGCCATGGTGAAATTTACGCAGCCCTCGCGGGCCGCAGCCAGCAGGTGCAACACGGTGTTGGTTGAGCCGCCCATGGCGATGTCGAGCGCGATGGCGTTCTCGAAGGCGGCGAAGGAGGCGACCGAGCGCGGTAGCACCGAGGCGTCGTCCTTGTCGTACCAGCGCTCGCACAGTTCCACGACCAGTTGGCCGGCCTTGAGGAACAATTTCTCGCGGTCGGCATGCGTGGCGACGATGGAACCGTTGCCGGGCAGGCTTAAGCCCAAAGCCTCGGTGAGGCAGTTCATCGAGTTGGCGGTGAACATGCCGGAGCAGGAGCCGCAGGTCGGGCAGGCCGAGCGTTCCATGGCATTGACATCCGCATCAGAGTTCTTCGGGTCCGCCGCCTCGATCATGGCATCGATCAGATCCACCATGCGGTATTCGCCATGCCACTTGACCTTGCCGGCTTCCATCGGCCCGCCGGAGACGAAAACGGTTGGGATGTTGAGGCGCAAGGACGCCATCAGCATGCCCGGGGTGATCTTGTCGCAGTTGGAGATACAGACCATGGCATCGGCGCAATGGGCATTGACCATGTACTCGACCGAGTCGGCGATCAACTCGCGCGAGGGCAGCGAATACAGCATGCCGCCATGGCCCATGGCAATACCGTCGTCGACTGCGATGGTGTTGAATTCCTTGGCAACGCCACCGGCCGCCTCAATCTCGCGCGCAACCAACTGCCCGAGGTCCTTGAGGTGAACGTGGCCGGGCACGAACTGGGTGAAGGAATTGACCACGGCGATGATCGGTTTGCCGAAATCGTTGTCCTTCATGCCGGTGGCGCGCCAGAGGGCGCGGGCGCCGGCCATGTTGCGGCCGTGGGTCGAAGTGCGGGAGCGATAGGCGGGCATGGATGTCTCCGATGCGGATGAACGAGAACAAGCCGGCAATTGTATCGCCGTCGCGCCGGCGCCGACTTTCAGGATTCGGCGATTTTCTTGGCCATCTGCTGCGTTACGGCGCGGGCGCAATCGTTCTATCAGTGTTTGCAGAATGCTATCGCCGATGATAGCATTCTGCTGTGATTGATCTGATCGTGGATACCAATGTGCTCGTTTCGGCACTCATCAGCGAGGCGGGCGCATCGCGGAAAGTGATCCGGGGCTGCTTGCAGCGGCGCTATCAGGTGTGCATTTCCCTGGCCCTGTTTGTGGAGTATCGGGATGTCCTTGGGCGGCACGACCTGTTTGCGAACTGCCCGTTGGACGGCGCTGAACGTGACGAGTTGTTTCGCGCCTTCATGGCGGTGTGTCGCATGACCGACATCTACTACCTGTGGCGTCCGAACCTGCCCGACGAGGCCGACAATCATGTACTGGAACTGGCCGTGGCGGCGCGCGCGGCCGTTATCGTGACTCACAATCGCGCCGAGTTTGTTCGCTCGGAACAGCGCTTTCCGGAACTCCGGATTCTTGCGCCGGCCGAATTGCTGAAGGAGACCTGAACATGTCCGTCGTTACCCTGCGTCTTCCTGACGCCAAGCATGCCCGGCTCAAGCAACTGGCTGCCAGCCGTCACACCAGCGTGAACCGGTTGCTCGATGAACTGGCGACGATTGCGCTGGTTCAGCACGATCTGACCTTGCAATTTCGCGCCGCGGCCGATTCCGGTGATCCGGCGCGGGGTCTGGCGCTGCTGGAGAAGCTCGACCGGCATTTTTCCGTTTCCTGAAGGCATAGAGCATAGTCGTCGCCGTCCCCCCAGCGCCGACTTCCGCGCTTGAATGCTTTTTGATTTCCTTGTTTCGTCGCTACCACCATGTCCGATATCTGGAACGCACTGCGCGAGCAGATAGAATATTTTTCGCAACCCTTCCCCGAGGCGGCGATCGCTTTCGCCGATGCCCATCGCGAGGAAGTGACCCCGTTTCTGGTGGAGGCCGTGGCGAGGCTGGCCGATCATCCCGACGAGGGGGCCAACCCCGATTACGTGTTGCATCTCTATGCCATGCATCTGCTGGCCACCTGGCGCGAGACGGCGGCGTATGCGCCGCTGGTCCGGCTGGGGCATCACACTGAGGATGTGCTCGAACAACTGCTGGGTGATACGGTGACCGAATCCTATGGCCGTTGCCTGGCCTCGGTCTGCGATGGTGATCTGGCGCCGCTGAAGGGCTTGGTGGAAGATCAGGCTGCCGCGCACTGGGCGCGTCATGCGGCGCTCGACGCCATCATGGTGAGGGTGTTCGAAGGCGACGCATCTCGCGACGAATTGATTGCCTATCTTTTGCCGCTGGGCGAAGCGGAAGCCGCGAGACTGCGCCAACCCGGCGCCGACACAAACGTTTTCGAGATGATCGATTCGGTGATTGCGGTTGCCACCGATATTGGAGCAGTTGAATTGCTGGAACCGATTCGTGGCTGGTTCGCCGAAGAACTGCCCGATTCAACAATGGCCGATCTGCCCTGGACCGAACGACATATTTCCCGTCCCTACGAGACCTGCCGTGACGAACAACTCGGTCGCGGCAAAGGCTACGTGCGCAGCGTGAAAAGGGAAATCGGCTGGTGGGCCGGGTTTGCGGAAGACCATCCGGAAGAGATCCGACACGCCCCTGCCGGCGCTGCGGTCCGGCAAGGCCCCAAGATTGGCCGCAACGATCCCTGCCCCTGCGGCAGCGGCAAGAAGTACAAGAAGTGTCATGGCGCCTGATACACCATGCTGATACATCCCCAGTTCGACCCCATCGCGATTTCCATCGGCCCGCTTGCCATCCGCTGGTATGGCCTGATGTACCTCGCAGGGTTCGTCGCCTTCATCTGGCTGGGCAAGCGCCGCGCCGCGTTGCAGCCCTGGCATGGCATGAGCGCGCAGGATGTCGACGACCTGCTGTTCTATGGCGTGCTCGGTGTGATCCTGGGCGGCCGGTTGGGCCAGGTGCTGTTTTATGAACCGGGCTACTACCTTTCGCATCCGCTGGAGATCCTTGCCGTCTGGAAGGGCGGCATGGCCTTCCATGGCGGCTTCCTCGGCGTGCTGGTGGCGATGGCGCTCTGGGCGCGAAAATCCGGCCGGACCTTTTTTCAGGTCACCGATTTCATTGCGCCGCTGGTGCCGCTGGGGCTGATGGCCGGGCGCATCGGCAATTTCATCAACGGTGAGCTGTGGGGCAGGGTGGCCGACGCGTCGCTACCGTGGGCCATGGTCTTCCCGCATGTCGATCCCTTGCCGCGCCATCCTTCGCCCCTGTATCAGGCGGCGGGCGAGGGCTTGCTGCTGTTCCTGCTCCTGTGGTGGTTTTCCGCCCGTCGCCGCACCGCGGGTGCCGTCTCCGGCATGTTCCTGATCGGATACGGCGTCCTGCGCTTCCTTGCCGAGTACTTCCGCGAGCCGGACCATGGCATCTTCGGCCTGTCCTACACGGTGAGCATGGGCCAATGGCTGAGCCTGCCGATGATACTTTTCGGACTATGGCTGCTGCTGAAAAAATCGGGCACTCCGGATGCCGGCTGAGGAGGAGGTGCAGTAGCCGGCATCCGGTGGCGACTTTGTGCCGAAGTCGCCAGGGCCCAAGCAATCAGGTCGGGGATGCGATCCCCGGCGCCCGTCCGTACCCAGGAGACGGGCTGACTGCTTGATGCCAAGTCTCGCGCAGCGGCGCAACTCCGGCCATCAGGGATTCCCTTATTTCGCGCCGTCCGGCGCTCAGTCTGGCGATATGAGTCCGGTGCGCATGGCAAAGCGCGTCAGGCCGGCGACATCGCGGATCCCCAGTCGCTCCATGATCTGCGCGCGGTGGGTTTCAACGGTCTTGATGCTGATCGACAGCTTGTCGCCGATGCTGCGCGTTGAATGTCCCTCCGCGACCATCTGCAGGATCTGGCGTTGGCGCGGCGTGATCTGGTCGAGCGGAGTTGGCGTGTTAGCCGTTCCCTGTTGCGCCAGTTGCAGCATTTCGCTTCCGATGCGTTCGGCAATGCCGGGCGAGATGTACTGTCCGCCGCCGGCGACGACGCGGATGGCCTGAGCCAGTTCTTCGGGTGCCGTGTCCTTGACGACATATCCGGCGGCTCCGGCGCGCAGGGCTTCAAGGACATAGCTCTCGGCGGTGTGCATGGATAGCGCGAGGCAACGCGTGGCAGGTGCTTCGCGTGCGGCACGGGCGATCACGTCGAGTCCGGAAAGTCCCGGCATCGTCAGGTCCACCAGTGCCACCGCCGGTTGCAACTGGCGGATCAGGCGTGCCGCTTCGATGCCGTCAGCCGCTTCGGCGACGACATCGCAGTTGGCTACATTGGCCAGCAGCGCGCGCAGGCCGGCGCGCATCAGGGCATGGTCATCAGCGAGCAGCAGGCTGGTTCTGGGGATCGTCATGGGCGGTCGATTCGAATGCGACATCAATGCGGGTACCGGTATCCGGCGTGCTCACCAGGTTGAGGCGGCCGCCGAGAGTGTCTACCCTTTCGCGCATCCCGGGAAGGCCAACGCCGGGAGCAACAATATTGCTGTCGAAGCCGTGACCATTGTCGGTAATCGACACGTCCACATTGTTATCAGCGGCCAGCACGCTGACCTCGATGCGGCTGGCGGCGGCGTGTTTCAGCGCATTTGTGATGCCTTCCTGGACAATGCGATAAATGGCGGTTGCCAAGTCCGGCGGCAAGGTGGGCAGGGGGCTGGCGGTAAAGGAAATCGTGATTCCGCTGCGCTTTTCCTGTTGGCGGCAAAGCCAATCCAGAGCCGAGGCAAGCCCGAGGTCGTCGAGCAGGGCGGGACGCAGATCCAGGGCGCGGTCCCGAATCTGGGCGATCGTGGCGTCGACAATTTCCAGTCCGTCGTGGATTCTGGCGGCGTTCTTTTCGTCGCTGCCCGGCGACAAGGCCTTGAGGTTGAGCTTGATGGCGCCGAGCAGCTGCCCTACCTCGTCGTGCAGCTCGCGCGCCAGGGTGCGGCGCTCCTCCTCCTGTACCCGCAACAGTCGTCGCGACAGTTCGCGCAGGCGCGACTCCGCCACGCGCTGTTCGGCGGTGCGGGCGGCAACGCGGATTTCGAGTTCTTCGTTGCTGCGCTTGAGTTCGTCCTCGGCAGCGCGCCGTTGCCGGCTATCGCGTATCACGATGGCGAAGGCGGTTGCCAGCAGCACTATGACGAGGATGCCCCCGGAAATGAGCGCAAGGCGTGCCTGGCGCGACTCCCTTTCCAGCGCCTGGCGCCGGCTCACCAGCAATCCGGACTCGTCGGCGATCAGCTGATCTACTGCGGCGCGGGCGCTGTCCTTGCCGAAGCCGAGGTCGATCCCGACCTGCTCAAGTGCGGCTGACGTAAGCGGACGGTCATTCAACTTTTCCCGCAGGCCGACGACAATGCTCAATGCGCGCGGCGTTTGGGTCGGGCCGTCTTCGATCGTGGCAAGCAATTGCTGCAACCTGGCGCGGACGTCGAGCGAATGCGACACCCAGTCGGCGGCCTCGAAGGCATCATTCTGTTGCCGCAGCAGATAGGTGATCAGGCTTGCCGCCAGCAGCAGGGCGGCGGCGACGAAGGCAATGCTCAGGTGCAGGCGGCGTGGCGTCATGGCCCTGCAGTATGGGCTTGTCTAGCGGAACACCACCGTCTTGTTGCCATGGACCAGGACACGGTCTTCGAGGTGGTAACGCAGGCCACGGGCGAGGACGGTTTTTTCGATGTCCTTGCCGTAGCGCACCATGTCCTCGGGGGAATCCGAATGGTCGATGCGGATGACGTCCTGCTCGATGATGGGGCCCTGGTCGAGTTCCGAGGTGACGTAGTGGCAGGTAGCCCCGATCAGTTTGACCCCGCGCTGGTAGGCCTGGTGGTAGGGCTTGGCGCCGACGAAGCTGGGCAGGAAGCTGTGGTGGATGTTGAGGATCCGGCCCGGGTAGTTGGCGCAGAGATCCGGCGACAGGATCTGCATGTAGCGGGCCAGCACCATGCTGTCGCCATGCGACTCTTCGAACAGGCGCTGCACCTCGGCGTAGGCCTGTGCCTTGTTCTCCACCGCGACCGGCACATGGTGAAACGGGATGCCATGCCATTCGACGAAACCACGCAGGGCATCGTGGTTTGAAATCACGCAGGGAATCTCGATGTCGAGTTCCTTCGATTGCCAGCGTGCCAGAAGGTCGTAGAGACAGTGCTCCTGCTTGCTGACCAGGATCACGACGCGCTTTTTTACCGCCGAGTCGCTTAGGCGCCAGTTCATTTGCAGGGACTCGGCGACCGGCCGGAAGCGTTCGCGGAACTCGGCGAGCATGAAGGGCACCGAGTCCGCCTTGACCTCGATGCGCATGAAGTAGCGGCCGTCTACGCTGTCGGCGTGGAAGCTGGATTCGAGGATCCAGCCTTTGTGTTCGGCAATGAAGCCGGTGACCCGGGCGATGATGCCGACCTGGTCGGGACAGGACGCGGACAGGGTATAGAAGCGCTCTCTGTGCATCAGATGCGGGCGGATGCCTTGTCGATCTCGGCGCGCAGTTCGGTGTAATTCATGGTCACCGGGAACTGCGGGAATTCATCGATCACGTTCTGCGGGGGGTGGAACAGGATGCCGGCGTGGGCCTCGGCCAGCATCGCTGTATCGTTGTAGGAATCGCCGCCGGCGATGACCTTGAAGTTGATCTGTTTGAAGCGCTTGACCGCTTCCATCTTCTGGTTCGGCATGCGCAGGTGGTAATTCACCAGGAAGCCTTCGGCATTGGCTTCGAGCTTGTGGCAGAACAGCGTCGGCATGCCGAGTTGCGCCATCAGCGGCATGGCGAATTCGTAGAAGGTGTCCGAAAGGATGATGACCTGGTAATCGCGGCGCAGGGCGTCGAGGAAATCCCGTGCTCCGACCATCGGCCCCATGTCGGAAATGACCTTCTGGATGTCCGGCAGGCCCAGCTTGTGGGTCTTGAGCAAATCCAGCCGGTATTTCATCAGCTTGTCGTAGTCCGGCTCGTCCCGCGTGGTGCGGGAAAGTTCGGGGATGCCGGTGCGCTTGGAAAACTCGATCCAGATTTCGGGAACGAGCACGCCTTCGAGGTCGAGACAGACAAGTTGCACGGATGTTCTCCAGAAGTCGGCGCTGGTGAAACGCCAATTTGGTGCCGGGGCGGGGCGAAAGCCGAGATTTTACCTGTCGGCCGGCGCGTGCGGTGCAGCATGGCCTTGCGCCGGCGTTTCCCGCTGGCGCTTGCACCCAATATAATCAGCAGCCTGGCCCGGGCTCCGGGGCGTGTTGCCTTGTCGTTTCGGCCGGATCGGATTTAATTTCGCGCTGCCGGATTTTTCGTCGCGTCCAAAGGTCATATTGCCGTGCAGTTGTACGCTCTGGGCATCAACCATCATACGGCCCCGCTGGCAGTCCGCGAGCAGGTGGCGTTCGACCCGTCGCTGATGGGCCAGGCTTTGCACGACTTGTTGCGTGAGAAATCGGTACGCGAAGCCGCGATCCTGTCCACCTGCAACCGTACCGAACTCTACTGTGCGGCCGAACACCCGCAGTTCGCTGCCAACTGGCTGGCCGAATACCACTCGCTGGCGCCGCAGAAGATCCATCCCTATCTTTACCAGCATCCGCAGCAGGATGCGGTGCGCCATATGTTCCGCGTGGCCGCCGGCCTCGATTCGATGGTGCTGGGCGAACCGCAGATTCTCGGTCAGATGAAGCAGGCGGCACGTGTCGCCGAAGAGGCCGGAACATTGGGTACAGTGCTGGGCAAGCTGTTCCAGCGCACCTTTGCCGTGGCCAAGGAAGTGCGATCGACCACGGCGATCGGCGCCAACACGGTGTCCATGGCCGCCGCCGCCGTGCATTTGTCGGCGCGGATCTTCGACAGCCTGGGCGCGCAAAAACTGCTTTTCGTCGGCGCCGGCGAGATGATCGAACTCTGCGCCGCGCATTTTGCCGCGCACAAGCCCAAACGCCTGACCATCGCCAACCGCACCGTGGAGCGCGGCGCGGATCTCGCGGCACGTTTCGGCGGTGACGCGATGCGCCTGGATCAGTTGGGCGAGCGCCTTGCCGACTACGACATCGTCGTTTCCTGCACGGCCAGTTCCCTGCCGATCATCGGCCTGGGCATGGTCGAGCGGGCGCTCAAGGCCCGTCGCCATCGGCCGATGGTGATGGTCGACCTGGCCGTGCCGCGCGACATCGAGGAAGAAGTCAGCCGGCTGGACGACGTCTTTCTTTACACCCTGGATGATCTTGGCCAGATCGTCGAATCCGGGCTCGAATCGCGACAGGCGGCGGTGGTCGAGGCCGAGGCCATCATCACCGACCGCGTCAGCGGTTTCCTGCAGTGGCTGGAATCGAGGGACACTGTGCCTACCATCCGTGCGCTGCGCGATGCCGGCGAACGCGCACGGCGTCATGAGGTCGAGCACGCCTTGAAGTTGCTGTCCAAGGGTGAAGATCCGGCGAAGGTACTGGATGCCTTGTCGCACGGCCTCACCAACAAGCTGCTGCACCCGCCGACCCAGGCACTCAACCAGGCCGAAGGCAATGATCGCACCGAAGTCTCGGCGCTGATTTCGCGCATCTATCGCCTCAACTCCGGGGAGTAGCGGCATGACTCCGCATCCAACGCCCGGCGCCGCGGTGCGTCCGATCGCCCGCCCCTGAAGCGCATGCCGATTTTCGATTTCACCGGCGGGGTGCTGAACATCCTGCGCCGCATTCTCTATCTGGTCACGCGTACCCAGGTGTTCCCGGAGTCTCCCGAAGCGCTTGGTTTGCGCGGGGATCGCCCGATCTGTTACGTGCTGCACGAGCATCACCTCGCCAACCTGCTGGTGCTGGATCACGAGTGTCGCCGCCTCGGTTTGCCGCCGGCCTTGAAGCCGATGCGCGACGCTGCTTTCAATGCGCCACGTTCCTATTTCTTCCTGTCGCGCAACCTGCGCGGCACTATTGTGCCCAATCCGCGCATCGATCACGCGGCGATGCTCAAGGCCCTGGTGCGGACGGCATTCACCGATCCGCACTTCGATGTGCAACTGGTACCCGTGACCCTGCTTTGGGGGCGCGAACCGGGCAAGCAGGATTCGGTGCTGAAAGCCTTGTTCGCCGAGACCTGGCAGCAGGTCAGCACGCTGCGTCACCTGTTCGCGATCCTGATCCACGGCCGTCACACGGTGGTGCGATTCAATGCACCGATTTCGCTGCGCGAGGTGATCGGCGAAGGCAGCGAGGAATCACGCGCCCTGCGCAAGCTGGGGCGGATCCTGCGAGTGCATTTCCGTCGCCAGCGCGAAATGGCGCTCGGCCCCGATCTTTCTCACCGCCGCACGCAACTGCGCTCGCTGCTCAGCACGGCCACCGTGCGCGAGGCGATTTTCCAGGAAGCGCGGAGCGGGTCGATCTCGATTCCCGATGCGCAGAAGAAGGCCCGCGACTACGCTTTCGAGATTGCCTCCGATTACACCTATTCAGTGGTGCGCGCGTTTGCCCTGTTTCTCGCCTGGGTCTGGAATCGCGTTTACAACGGGGTCGAGGTGCACAACTTCGAGCGCGTCACGACCGTCGCCCCGGGGCACGGCATTATCTACGTGCCCTGCCACCGCAGCCACATCGACTATCTGTTGCTCTCCTACATCATCTTTACGCGTGGATTGATGGTGCCGCACATTGCCGCGGGGGCCAATCTCAATCTGCCGGTGGTCGGCTCCATCCTGCGCCGCTCGGGAGCCTTCTTCCTGCGCCGCAAGACCAAGGGCGATCCGCTCTACACCGCGGTGTTCCTCGAATACCTGCACATGATGATCGATCGCGGCTTCCCGATCGAATACTTCATCGAGGGCGGGCGCAGCCGCAGCGGCCGCATGCTTGCGCCCAAGGCCGGCATCCTGGCGATGACGGTGCAAAGCTTTGTGCGCAGTCGCGCCCGGCCGCTGGTCTTCGTCCCGGTTTATATCGGTTACGAGAAGCTGATGGAAGGCAAGAGCCATCTTGCCGAGCTGAATGGCCGGCCGAAGAAATCCGAGTCGCTGACCGGCCTGATCGGTGCGGTACGCCTGCTGCGGCGAAATTTCGGCAAGGTTCACGTGAACTTCGGCAAACCGGTGGAACTGGCGGAATTGCTCGATGCCCGCCACCCCGCATGGCGCGAGGACGAGTTCGACGTTCAGGCGCCCTGGCTGCGTGGTGCTGTCGTGGCCACGGCGAACACATTGGCGGGCAACATCAATGCGGTGGCGGTGGTCAATCAAGTGAATCTGGTTGCGCTTACGCTGCTGTCGACGCCCAAGCATGCCGCCGACCTGCGCCTGCTGGCGCGACAGATCGAGCATGTTCAGTGCATTCTGGCCGAGTCGCCCTGGGCTGACACCATCGTGCCCTGCGATCAACCGGCCGAGGCCGTGATCGACTACGTGATCGGCCTCGACATGGCCCAGCGCCATGCCCATCCGCTGGGCGACATGGTGCGAGCCGACGAAACCCAGGCCGCGCTGCTGGCGTATTTCCGCAACAACGTTCTGCATCTTTTGGCGCTACCCGCGCTGCTGGCCTGCCTGGTCAGCCACAATCAGAGCCTGACCCGCCAGCGTGCCAGGCAGGCCATCCACGGCATCTATGGCCTGCTCGGTGCCGACCTTTTCCTGCCTTGGCAGGACGATCAGCTGGATGCTGTGATCGATCGCGCCGAAGTTACTCTGGCCCGACTGGGGTTGATCATGGCCGACGATGCAGGCACCTTGCATGCGCCGCCACCCAACAGCGATGCCAGCCCCGAACTGCGGCAACTGGGCGAGATCGTCCGCCCGACCCTGGAGCGGCAGTTCCTCACCCTTGCGCTGTTGCAGCACAGCGGCAGCGGCAGGCTGACCCGCGCCAAGCTGGAGGAGGACACCCACCTCCTGGCCCAGCGCCTGGCGATGCTCTATGAATTCAACCCGGCTGAATTCTCGGAGAAGCTGCTGTTTGCCAATGTCATCCGCAGCCTGATCGACGGCGGACTGCTGGAGGTCGATGGCAACGGGCTGCTGTGTTTCGACGAGCGCATCACCCAGGCGGTGGCGCAGACTGAACTGCTGCTGGCGGCCGAGGTGCGCCACAGCATCGACCTGATTGCCCGCACCGCTGCGCCCGCGGCGAACCAATGAGCCCGTGTTCCGGGCGCTGAACCGACGCCATGAAATCAAGCATCTTCGAGAAACTGGAACGCCTGAGCGAACGGCTGGAAGAGATCGATGGCCTGCTCGGCGGTGAACACGCCGCGCGTGACATGGACGGCTATCGCAAGCTGACCCGCGAGCGTTCCGACATCATGCCGGTGGTCGAACTGTTCCATGCTTACCGCAGCGCCAGCGCCGACTTTGCCGGTGCCGGCGACATGCTCGACGATCCCGAGATGAAGGAGCTGGCGCAGGCCGAACAGAAGGCGGCGACGGAGACCATGTCCCGGCTTGAAGTCGACTTGCAGCGCGCGCTGCTGCCGAAGGACCCCAACGACGACAAGAACCTCTTCGTCGAAATTCGTGCCGGTACCGGCGGCGACGAGTCGGCCCTGTTCGCTGCCGATCTGTTCCGCATGTACAGCCGCTATGCCGAGCGCCAGCGCTGGAAGGTGGAAATCGTTTCGCGCAGCGAATCCGACCT
>CAJBYR010000095.1 GCA_903959855.1 uncultured beta proteobacterium | reverse complement strand
CGCCGATGCAAAGCCCGCAACCGGTCGATCCGCTGTTCGCCGAACTGATTGCCCCATTCCAGAAGCATCCGGCGGCGCAATGGGTGCGCGACATCTACGCCCGTCACCGTGGCGCCAGCGCCGACTTCGAGGGTGCAAGCCCGTATTGAACGCCCACCCCGAAAAACTCGCTTCACTCGTTCCTCCCCTCAAGGGGCCAAGAAACACTCGGGGCGGCCCGTCGTGTTTCTTGAGACCTTACGTGCCCGTGAAGCGCGGCAGCCGCTTGTCGGCAAAGGCCGCCATGCCTTCGGCGTAATCCTCGGTGCCGATGAAGGCGAACGAGGTGCGCTTTTCTTCCAGCGTCAGCGGCCGGCCGGCCATCAGTCGCGTGATCCACTGCTTGTGCCAACGCGCCACCTGCGGCGCCCCGGCGGCGATGCGCGCAGCCGTGGCCTGTGCTTCGCCCGGTACATCGTCATCGGCCACCACGCGCGTCAGCAAGCCTTTGGCATAAGCCTCGGCGGCGGTAAGCAGGCGGCCTTCGAGCAGGATCTCCTTGGCCACGGCCGGGCCGGCCAGCCTGAGAAAGCCGGCCAGTTCGCCGGGATACATGGAAAACCCGAGCTTCATGATCGGCGCGCCGAAGCGGGCCCCGGTGCCGGCAATGCGCAGGTCGCAGGCGCTGGCGATTTCCAGCCCGCCGCCGACGCAGGCGCCCTGGATCGCCGCCACCGTGGGATGCGGACAGGACTCGATCGCCGTCAGCGCTTCGCCCACCGCCTCGTGGTAGGCCAGGGCCAGATCGACATTGGCGCGTGCGGTCCTGAATTCTTCCAGGTCGCCGCCGGCGGCGAAGGCCGCCCCCTCGCCGCGCAGGATCACGCAGCGCAGGGAAGCATCGGCCGCCAGTTCGGCCATGGTTTCGCGCAGGCGCGACCACATCGCCGCATTCAGCGCGTTGAGCTTGTCGGGATTGAACAGGGTGACGGTGGCGATGGCGCCGTCGCGTTGGCAGAGGATGTTTGGCGTCATGTCAGTCGTGCATCTGCCTGCAATGGCTGTCTTTCGCCAGGATCAGGATGAAAGCCGCCAGCACCATGGTGGCGAACAGCAGGGTGAAGCCGGCGCGGTAGGCGCCCGCGTCGTAGATGCGCACGCCGCCGGCCAGCGCACCGTTCCAGCGCTGGTCGAGGATCCAGCCCATCGCCGGCTGCAGCAGCATGCCGCCCAGCAGCGGCCCCATGTTGCAGAAGCCCGAGGCGGTGCCGACCAGCCGCAACGGCACCGATTCCTTGGCCCAGGCGAAACCGATGATGATGTTGCCCGAGGCGAAGCCGGTGGGAATCAGCAGCACGACCAGCGCCCACAACGGCAGCGGCAGAAAGATGATCGCCGACCAGCCGAGCAGGGCCACGCCCGAGGCGATCAGGTAGAGCGGCTTTCTCATCTGCATGCGTTCCGACCAGCTGCCGAGGATGGGCCCGCCCAGCGCCCAGGCCACCAACAGGATCGAGGTGATTGCGGCGGCGGCCTTGGGATCAAGACCATGCACCTGGCGCAGGAAGGGCACGCCCCAGAGCCCGGCGAAGGTCAGCACCGCGCCGGAAAATCCGATCGGCACCGCGGTCAGGATCCAGATGTTGCGGTAGGACAGCACCTCCATCAGGCCGCGCAGCACCGATTGCGAGCCATGCGCGCCGTGCTCGCCCTGATAGTGGCTGGCGTAGCCGCGCTCGACCGGGTCGTCGCGCACGCGCAGCCAGGTGACGATGCAGAGCACCGCAGTCAGCGCCGCCGAAACGCCCATTACCGGGCGCCAGCCGAAGGTTTCCACCAGGAAGCGCAGCGGCACGCCGGCCACCACGCCGCCGACCACGCCCATCAGCAGCGCCATGCCCGAGGCCAGCGCGTACTGCTTGGGCGCGAACCAGTGGCTGGCCAGCTTCAACATCGAGACGAAGGCCACCGCCACCGAGGCGCCGATCAAAAGCCGCCCCATGTTGGCCCAGAAGATGGTTGGCGCGAAGGCGAACAGCGCGGTGCCCAGCGCCGCCACACCGGCACCGACGGTGAGCAGGCGGCGCGGTCCCCAGCGGTCGGCGATCATGCCGGTCGGGATCTGCATCGCCACGTAGGAATAGAAATAGAAGGCCGAGAGATTGCCCAGCGCCGCGCCGGTGATGGCGAATTCCAGCATCAGCTGGTCGGTGATCACCGCCGGCGCCACGCGCAGGTAGAAACCGATCAGGTAGAGCAGCGCGCCCAGGCCCCAGACCGACCACGCCAGACTCGCAGGTGGAAAGTTTTTCTGATCGCTCATGCCGGGAAGGTCTCCGCCCACCACATGCGCGCCTTCAGGCCCCAGGTCGTGGCGTAGCCGACCACGCGAAAGCGGATGTTGCCGGCGCCATCGACGACGAAATGCGTCGGCACCCCGCGCACGCGCCAGTTCGTCGCGTGGCGGCCGTCGGCATCGACCAGCGCCGGCAGCGCGATGCCACGCTCGTTCAGATGCTTCGTCACCGTCGCCGCATCGCCCGACTGCATCGCCACCGAAATCACGCGGTGATTCCGGGCGACGGAAACGATGTTGTCCTCTTCCGCCGTGCACACCGGACACCACGTCGCCCAGAACGCGACCAGAGTCGGCGCGCTGCCAGCGCCGACTCTTGTTGTTTGTCCATTGGTAAGCACACCTTCAAGCGGCGGCGCCACACCTTCCGGCAAGCCGCGCGTCTGCCAGTACTGCGCACCGAGAATCACGGCAAGGATCAGGGCGGCTTCGAGCAGCCAGCGCTGCCAGCGCTTGAGCGAGGCAAAGGGGTTGGGGAGTCGGAAAAGCCGCATCGCCGACATGGTAGCCGACGGCAGACATTTTCCGCTGGCAGCCGTGAATTTGTCACTTTTCATTTAGGCTTCAACTTGCTATTCTGGCCACGCAGTGTTGGCGGGTGTCGGGTGGGCGATGCCGTTCGCGCAGTAGCTATGTGAATTCCTGGAGGGGACAGCACATGGAAACCGGGTTTGATTTTCAGGAGTGGGCGCTTCTGGCAAAAGAATCGCCGGAGGTCTTCGAAGTGCGTCGTCGGGATGCCATCAAAGCCTTTCTCGAAACGTCGGGCGATGAACAGCGCAAGCTGGGCAGTTCGTTGCAACGCGAAATCGATTACGAAATCGGCCGCGCCGCAACACCCCAGGCGGCGCTGTCGGCGATTTCGAAAATGATGTGGGACCAGGTGGCCTTCCTCAGCGAGGAACTCGAAACGCTCAGCAGTTGCATGCGCGAATTCGAAGACTCGAGCAGCAAGGGGACCGCACGACTGGCGCTGGCCCTGCGGGCGGATACTGGCGCCGGCTAGACCTTGTGTCGGCAGGGCCGGCTCAGCACTGTTCCCAGGGCAGGCCTTCGAATCGCCAGCCGTTCATCGAGCCACGATGGTGGTTATCGTCCAGCTCGCCCTCGAAGCCGTGAAGGACGTTGTACACGCTGGTGAAGCCGACGGCTTCGAGCGCATTGCCGGCATCGACCGAACGGTTGCCGCTACGGCAGATCAGCACCACCGGGCGGTCGTGGGCATGGCCGGCGAACTTTTTCACCTCCCCAACAAAGTGCGGATTGACGTCCCAATCGGGTCCGTCATTCCAGGACACGTGCAGGGCACCGGCCGGATGCCCGACGAAGAGGAATTCCATCTCGCTGCGGCAATCGACGAACAGGGCCTTGGGGTTGTCATGCAGAAACTTGGCGGCTTCCTTGGGGGTCAGGTGTTCCATGGCAACTCCTTTGTCGAGGGGCGCATTTTAGTCCACCGATCTTGCCGCCGGCCGCGCTCCGGTATCATCGCGGCATGAATCCGCTCTCCCGGTTTTTTGCCGCACTGGCCTCGATCCTCGGCTTCTATGGCTGCGACGGCGCCCATCTGGCGCAGCTCAAACCCGGCATGTCGACGGCGCAGGAAGTACGCGAACGCCTGGGCACGCCGGGCGCCGAATGGCCCAACGCGGACGGTAGCGTGACCTGGGAATACACACGCCAACCCGAGGGTTTCGAATGCTGGATGCTGACCCTGAACCAGGCCGGTGTGCTGCAAAAGATCGAGCAGGCCCTGACCCCCGAAAACCTTGCCCGCATCGAAAAGGGCTGGAACGAAACCCAGGTGCGGCGCCTGCTCGGCAAGCCGCGCAGTGAGGCCAGGTTTCCCCTCAAGCCAGAGGTAGTGTGGGAGTGGCGCATCGAACCGGCGATACGCGGCAACAATGCCTTCTTCCATGTCCATTTCAACCTGGAGGGCGTCGTCACCGGCACCTCGCGCCGCGAGGAATCGCCCGGTTGAACTCTTCCCCGATGATCCGGTCGGATCGCGGCGATCATCACCTGCCCCGGAATATAAAATGAAATTCATCCGCACTTCCCTTTGCGCCGCGCTACTCGCCTCGGCCACCGCCGCCAGCGCCGACCCCGACCTGACAGCCCCCGAAGCTGCCGCCGCCGTCAGTGCCGGCAAGATCACCCTGATCGACATCCGCACACCGCCGGAATGGAAGGAAACCGGCGTCGCCAGGGGCGCCAGCCTGATCAACATGCTGCATCCGCAGGGCGCGCCGGGCTTCACCAATGCCCTGCTGGACAAGGTGAAGGGCGACAAGAATGCGCCGATCGCGCTGATCTGCCGCACCGGCAACCGCACCACGCAAGTCCAGCGCTACCTGCAAAGCCAGGGCTTCACCCAGGTGTACAACGTGCGCGAAGGCATGGCTGGCAGCGGCGCCGGTCCGGGCTGGATCAAGCGCGGGCTGCCGGTGGACACCTGCTCAACGCAGTGCTGATGCACCCCTGAGAGTCGGCGCCGGCGCCACGGCGCTATAATCGCGCCTCGCTTCCGAGGAGCGCTGCAAGGTTGGCCCAGCATTTACGGGCCGCGACCCTAGGCTCGGAACCTGTTTTCAACGGCGCTCACCAACCCGAGGACATCCCCCCGGGGCACAGGGTGAGCAGCATATCGGCATCGCTCCCCGCCCCGGTCATGGATTGGAGAGACGCATGACCGCCGCATCCACCAACACTGCACGCTGGCAACCCGACCGCAGCGCCGAATTACGCGCGCTGATGGCGCAGCGCATCCTGATCCTCGACGGCGCCATGGGAACCATGGTGCAGCGGAGGAAACTGGTCGAGGCCGACTATCGCGGCGCGCGTTTCGCCAGCCATCCCAAGGATCTCAAGGGCAACAACGACCTGCTCTGCATCACCCGGCCCGACGTCATCGGCGGCATCCACGAAGCCTACCTGCAGGCCGGCGCCGACATCCTCGAAACCAACAGCTTCAACGGCACGCGCGTCTCCCAGGGCGAGTACGGCCTGGCGGAGCTGGCCTTTGAGCTCAACGTCGCCGCCGCGACGCTGGCGCGCGGCCTCGCGGACAAATACTCGACGCCGGACAAGCCGCGCTTCGTCGCCGGCGTGCTCGGCCCGACCTCGCGCACGGCGTCGCTGTCGCCTGACGTAAATGATCCCGGCGCGCGCAACGTTTCCTTCGACCAGCTCGTGTCCGACTACCTCGAGGCCGCGCGCGGCCTTGCCGCCGGCGGCGCGGACATCCTGCTGGTCGAAACCGTGTTCGATACGCTCAACGCCAAGGCTGCGCTGTTCGCCGTCGAGAAGTTCTTCGACGAGGCCAGACGGCGCTGGCCGGTAATGATTTCCGGCACCATCACCGATGCCTCCGGCCGCACGCTCTCGGGCCAGACGGCAGAGGCCTTCTGGAACTCGCTGCGCCACGCGCAGCCGCTGTCCTTCGGCTTCAACTGCGCGCTCGGCGCCAAGGATCTGCGCCCGTATGTCGAGGAACTCTCGAAGCTGGCCGACTGCATGGTTTCGGTGCATCCCAATGCCGGCCTGCCGAACGCCTTCGGCGGCTACGACGAGCCGCCCGAATCCATGGCCGCCGAGATCCGCGAATGGGCGACGTCGGGCCTGATCAACATCGCCGGCGGTTGTTGCGGCACCTCGCCCGACTACATCCGCGCCATCGCCCAGGCCTTGCAGGGGATCGCCCCGCGCCAGACGCCGCAGGTGGAAAAGAAGCTGCGCCTGTCGGGCCTCGAAGCCTGCAACATCGGCGCCGAGAGCCTGTTCGTGAACGTCGGCGAGCGCACCAATGTCACGGGCTCCAAGGCCTTCGCCCGCATGATCCTCGAGGGCCGTTTTGATGACGCGCTGGCCGTCGCCCGCCAGCAGGTGGAGAACGGCGCCCAGATCGTGGACATCAACATGGACGAGGCCATGCTCGATTCGGTCGCGGCCATGTCGCGCTTCGTCGACCTGGTCGGCTCCGAGCCGGACATCTGCAAGGTGCCGCTGATGCTCGACAGCTCGAAGTGGGAAGTGATCGAGGCCGGCCTCAAGCGCTTCCAGGGCAAGTGCGTGGTCAATTCCATCTCGATGAAGGAAGGCGAGGCGAAGTTCCTCGAACAGGCGCGGCTGGCGCGGCGCTACGGCGCGGCGGTGATCGTCATGGCCTTCGACGAGCAGGGCCAGGCCGACACCTACGAACGCAAGATCGGCATCTGCCAGCGCGCCTACGATCTGCTGGTGAAGGACGGCTTCCCGGCCGAGGACATCATCTTCGACCCGAACATCTTCGCGATTGCCACCGGCATCCCGGAGCACGACAACTACGCGGTGGATTTCATCAATGCGCTGGCCTGGATCAAGGCCAAGCTGCCGCACGCCCGCACCTCGGGCGGCGTGTCCAACGTCAGCTTCAGCTTCCGCGGCAACGACGCGATGCGCGAGGCGATCCACACCGTCTTCCTCTATCACGCGGTCAAGGCCGGGCTCACCATGGGCATCGTCAATGCCGGCCAGCTCGGCGTCTATGACGACCTCGCACCCGAGCTGCGCGAGGCGGTGGAAGACGTCGTATTGAATAGAAAAGTCGCAGGCAAGCCAAACCCGGGCGACACGCTGATCGAGCTCGCAACGCGCGTGAAAGGTGCAGCGAAAGAGCAGGTCGTCGACCTGGCGTGGCGCGAATGGCCGGTCGGCAAGCGCCTCGAACACGCCATGGTCAAGGGCATCACCGAGTACGTGGTGGCCGACACCGAAGAGTGCCGCGCCGCGCTCTTCGCTGCGGGCAAGCCGCCGCTGTCGGTGATCGAAGGACCGCTGATGAACGGCATGAACGTGGTCGGCGACCTGTTCGGCGCCGGCAAGATGTTCCTGCCGCAGGTGGTGAAATCGGCGCGCGTGATGAAGCAGGCCGTGGCCCACCTGATCCCCTACATCGAGGAGGAAAAACGCCGCACCGGCTCCACCTCCAAGGGCCGCATCATCATGGCCACGGTCAAGGGCGACGTCCACGACATCGGCAAGAACATCGTCGGCGTGGTGCTCGGCTGCAACGGCTACGAGGTGATCGACCTCGGCGTCATGGTGCCGGCCGAGAAGATCCTGAATGCGGCAAAGGAACACGGCGCGCAGGCGATCGGCCTCTCGGGCCTGATCACGCCCTCGCTGGAGGAGATGAGCCACTTCGCCTCCGAGATGAAGCGCAACGGCCTGGACGTGCCGCTCTTGATCGGCGGCGCCACCACCAGCCGCGCCCACACCGCGCTGAAGATCGCGCCGAACTACGACGGCCCTGTGGTCTATGTGCCGGACGCCTCGCGCGCCGTCGGCGTGGTGACCAAACTGCTGTCGATCGACATGCGCGACGGCTATGTCGCCGAAATCGCCGCCGATTACGAAAAGGCCCGCGCCCAGCACGCCAACAAGAAAGGTGTGGCACTGGTCTCGCTGGCGGCCGCCCGTGCCAATGCAGCCAAGCTTGACTACGCACCGGTCAAACCCAAGGTGCTCGGCGTCACCGCGCTTAAGAACCTGGACCTGGCCGAGATCGCGAAGTACATCGACT
>CAJBYR010000094.1 GCA_903959855.1 uncultured beta proteobacterium | reverse complement strand
GATGAAGCGGCTACCGCCGGTGAAGGGGAACTGGCGCTCGGTATTGGTGGCATCGCAACCGGAGATGGCGTCGTAGTAGTCGTTGATGACATTCGCGCCAGCGTGCGCCATCAGGGCGAAGAACAGGGTTGCGGTGGCCAGCGCCGGTCCCAGCGCAATGCCAGCGTGCGCCGCAGTAGCCAGGCCCAGCAGACAGCCAACGAAGGTCACGGAAAGGAAGGCCGGGCGCGTCGCGGCGAAATAGCGCAGCAGCGGGTTGTGCAGGGCGTCGAGTGTCGGTTCGATCGGCTTGGTCATCGGATGTCTCTATTTCAGGGCCGCCTCGGCAGCGGCGTCGAGGTCGGCACGGTTCATGGCGCCCAACTTGCTGGCCACGATGTTGCCCTTGGGGCCGATGGCCACGGTGAACGGCAGGCCGGCGCGGGTGTTGCCCAGCGCCTGCATCAGCTCGATGCCACCGGCCTTGGCCAGCAGCACGGTGTAGCTCATCTCGTAGGCCTTCATGAAGTCGCGCACCGATTCCGGCTTGTCTTCGAGGCCGATGCCGATCACGACCAGGCCGCGTTTCGCGTACTTGTCCTGGGCCTTGATCAGTTCCGGAATCTCGACGCGGCAGGGAGCGCACCAGCGCGCCCAGAAGTTCACGATCAGCGGCTTGCCGCGATAGGCTTCGAGCGCGACCGGCTTGTCATCGCTGCTGGAGAGTTTGGATGCGAACAGGGCATCGCTGCTGGCGGCATGTGCCAGCAACGGAACCAGCATGGCGATCAGTACCAGTTGGTGCCGGATCACGGCAGGTCACCCCGTTTGAATATCTGGTAACCCAGGGTAGCTGCCGCCACGCCGACAACAGTGGGATAGACCAGCGCAAAAACCTTGTAGCCGGTGGCGCCGAACAGGTCGAGGATCACATAGGCGGAAGGCCCGAGCACGATCAACTGCGGATCGAACAGCGCCAGCGCGGCGGTACGGAAAACCTGCAGCGGATTGGCCAGCGCCATGGTCACGGCGACCTCGGGCGAGACCTTGCCCTGGATCATGACGCCGAGCAGGATCAGGTCAAGGAACAAGAGCAGCGTCAGCCAGACCACGAAGGCCGCGCCTTGCGCCATGTCGGTGCTGCGCGCCAACGCCGAGATCAGCATGCCGATACCGAGGAAGCAGGCCGCCATCACGGCGAGCAGCGCCGTGTAATAGCCGAACATGCCCCAGGGCACCTCGATGCCGCGCACCAGCGCAATGACCACGGCCAGCACCATGGCGGCGAACACCGGCAGGAAGATGACGATGTAGCGGCCGAGGATCTTGCCCCAGAACCAGGCCGCCAGCGACACCGGCAAGGACAGCAGGTATTCGTAGACGCCGGCCTCGCGGTCGCCCGCCACCGAACGCACCGTGGTGATGAGGACGAAGATCGGCAGGATCGCCATGGTGAGCTGGATGTAAGTCACCAGCAGGCGCGAGAGGCCGATGAAGCCCAGCACGCGCGATTCGGTCAGTCCAAAGAGGAACAGCAGCGCGACGATGCCGCCGAAGACCAGGCTGTAGATCTGGAACCAGCGCGCGCGCAGGGATTCGACGATGTCGAGTTTGGCGGTGAGCCAGAGTTGCTTCATGTCACTTTCCCTTGGCCAGCACGTGCTGGCGCATTTCCTCGAAGCCCTGCGTGCCGGCTTCGGCGTAACTGCGGGCGCCGTAGTTGTACCCCATCGGCGACATGGCGCCACCACTGTAGTGCGCCTTGCGCGCCTCCAGCCACTTGTCGCCCTTGCCCGATGCGTCGGCGACCCAGAAGCGCGTGGCCGGCTCGGCCATCCAGGTGAAATCCTTTGCCTTGTCGCGCAGCCAAACCACGGCGCAACCGATGTCGTCGAACTTGAACACGATGTTCTTCTCGCCACCACGCATCTGCGCGGCGAAGCGACGGTCGGAGATCACCATCGAGCAGCGCACGCAGGTGTCGCGGTCCCACTTGATCTCGGCCATGCCTTCGGGCCAATCGCCCTTGCTGCCGCAGGCGGACAGCGCGGCGGCGAGCGGCGCCAGGACAAATCCCTGCGCCACGGCAGCGGCAATGAAACGGCGGCGATCCATCATTGGCTACGCCCGTTGTCGGTTTCTTCCAGCGAATAATTGCTGATCAGCGCCACATAGCGCGAGGTCATGCCCATGAAACGCAGGCGGTCCGGGCCGGGCACCACGCCCTCCCATTCCATGCCATTGCCCAGATCGCGGAAGTTCCAGTTCTGCATGGCCTTGGCGAAGGCGGCTTCACTGCGCTTGATGGCAATGCGGCAGGCAAACTGGCCGGAGAGCGAGACGTCGTCGGCGACGCGGTCGTCGAGCACCACCTTGCCCATGTCCATCTCGATCACTCGATTGACCAGCGCCGAGACCTCGTTCAGGCGGTGGCTGGAAATCAGCATGGTGGTGTCGTCCTGGCGCTCGGCCAGCAGTTCGAAAAAGATCTTGCGCGCTTCCGGATCGAGGTTGGCGGCCGGCTCGTCCATGATCAAGAGCTTCGCCTCGCGGCCCAGGGCAATGGCAATCAGCAGTTTCTGTTTCATGCCGCCGGAGAGCTTGACGAAGGGGCGCGCGAGTATCGGGTCGAGGTCGAGGCCCAGGCGTCCGGCCAGTTGATGGATGGTCGCCGGATCGGTACCGCACAAGGCGGCGGAGAAATCGATCAGCTGTGCCACCGGCATCTTCAGCGGCGGCGGCAACTGCGGCACGAAGCCGATGCTGCCGAGTACCGCCGTGCGCTCCTGGCGCGGATCGCGGCCGTTGATCGTGACACGGCCAGAGAAGACGTATTCGCCCAGCAGGCAGCGGATCAGCGTGGTCTTGCCGGCGCCGTTGGAGCCGATCAGCGCGACGCGCTCGGCGACGCCGATTTCCAGGTTGATGGCATCGAGCACGCGCGATTTGCGGAAGCTCTTGGCAACATTGTCGAAGCGGATCATGGTGTCGTCACATCAGTTTGTTGAGGCCCTTGACCTCGAACTTGAGCGAGCCGGTCGGGCAGGTGTCGACGCACAGGCCGCAGCGCGTGCAGTCCGGCCCGAGCGGAACTTCGACGTCGACGGCGCGCCCCTTGATCACGGTGTCCAGCACGTGCGGTACCAGGCAGACCTTGCGACAGTCGCCTTCATGGAAGCACTCGGCCAGCGAATACCTGACGCGCAGCGGCGAGAAGATGCCGACCACGCCGTAGGTCAGGCCGATCGGGCAGGCGTAGCGACACCAGGCACGCCGCGAAAAAAATACCTCGAACACCAGCAGCGCCAGCACCCACAACAGCGCCAGGCCGGGGCCATAGATCAGCGCGCGCGAAAGTATGCCAGTGGGCGAGATGGCTTCGAACACCGTGTAGCCCGTCGCCACTGCGAGCGCGGCAAAGACCAGCCAGGAACCGGTACGCAGGCGACGGTCGATGGCCTGGTCGGTGACCAGCTTCTTCTTTACCAGCCAGAGGTGGATGCTCTCGGCCCATTCGGCGAGCAGATGGTACGGGCAGACCCAGGAACAGAATGTTCGACCACCAAGCAGTATCCACAGCACCAGGACCGTACCGGTGCCGATCACCAGATTCACGATGATGTGCTTGTGTGCCAGCATGACCTGCAGCGCCGAATTCAGGTCGATGAGATGGAAGCCGATGAAACGCGACGCGGTCAGCGCGCCTTCGAGGATCTGGATGTCTAGCCAGAACGACACCGTGAACATCAGGTTGACGATGATCAGCACTGCCCAGCGGCGGTTGCGCCAGGTATGTACCTTCTTCCCCGTGGCATGGTGCTCGCGGATCGTCGCCGCCAGGCGCTCCTTGTTGGTGGCGCGCTTCATGGTGTGGAACATCTGCGCCACCGGCGAGATCGCCGCCGGCTTGCGCGCCTCGCGGCCGAACATCACCGCAATCTGGTCGAAGAAGCGGTTCTTGAGGTATTGGTTCATATATTCCAAACCTCTCTGGCTTCAACCACGATGCAGCTCGGCTCGACCGGGCAGATCATTTCGCAGACGCCGCAGCCGACGCAGGGCTCATGCACCACCGGCGACTTGCGCTTGCTGCCGTCCGGGGCGAACACGGTCTCGATGGAAATCGCACCCTTTACCGGGCACTCGCGCACGCACAGATCGCACTCGGGAATGTCGTAAGGGTGGTCGGCGACCTTGATCGGCTTCCAGCGGTCGACCGCCATGTAGCGCATGCGGCCCTTGAATCCGGCGCCGCGCGCCTGCCCTTTGAACCCCTTGCCCTTGACCGCCAGACAGGCCTCGGGCCGCGTCAGGCGGGCGACGCCGATGCGCTCGGCGAGATTGAGCGTCGGTTCGGCGTCTTTTTCCTTGGCCTTGAGGATAGGCGCGTTGGCGAGTTTTGCACCCTGGCGCACGCCGAGGAAGGCCGGCTTCTTGTACACCAGCGAGCCCGTCGGGCAGGCCAGGATGCACTGCACGGCATCGCAGGAAAAATCGCAGGCCTGCTCGCGGGCATCGATGTAGGGCGTGCCGACACCGAATCCGTCGATCAGGTCGGCCAGCTTGATCGCCTGCACCGGGCAAACCTGCACGCACTGGCCGCACTTGATACAGGACGCGAGGAAGTCCTTTTCGTCCAGGGCGCCGGGCGGACGCAGGCGCTTGGTCCTGGCATACACCAGGGGCAGGAAGCCGGAAAGCGCGGCACCCGTAACGCCTCCTGTCAGGAGGATGGTGCGCAGCCACTTGCGCCGCGCCTGTTGCAGGCGCTCGCGCGAGGGCGGAGGCTTGGCGGCGGGGCCGGAAGGCGCAACCGGGGTTGTCGTCGCCTGGGCCTGAACCTCGGGCCTGTCCTCGTCGGGTTTGTGCGCCTCGCTCATCCCGTCACTCTGCCTTTCTCCGTCTCCGGCTTGCGAAAGCGCGGCTTCTCGTCCTTCAGTGTCAGTTCCGGCGAGGAAAATGGCGCCAGGCGCTCGAGGAAGTCCAGCAACTCCATGACCGGTGAATTCTTGAAAAAACGGGCCGGTGGCATTTCGATCCAGATCTGGTCGGCAAAAGCGTACAACTCATAGGGCGTATCACCGACATTATCGCTGTTGCGGTCGAAACCCTGGTAATCGTCCCAGTAATTGCCGCGCCATTCGTTGAGGTTGCCCTTGTTGCGCCCGGCCTGCACGACGTGGGTCAGGTTGCCCTCGAAAACATTGTCGGTGACCACGTTGCCGCCAAGTTCGGAGGTGAGCTTGATGGCGATGCCGTTGTAGGCGAAGCGGTTGTTCCTCACCCAGATCTTGCTGTCAGGCTGGAAAGGCGAGAGGTCGGAGCCGATGCCCACCGCGCAGTAGATGATCTCGTTGCCTTCGATCATCGTGTTGCTGGCCTCCTTGAAGCCGATGGCCATGCCGGCCGCGCCCGTGGCGTGCGAGATCAGGTTGTTGCGGAGGATGCCGCCCTCGGTGTACATGAAATACACCCCGACGGCGTTGTCGTAGAACTTGTTGTCCTCGACCACGTTGTTGTTGGCGAACATGAAATGGATCGAATAGCGACTGCGGCGACCGACATTCCGGCGATACACGTTGTCGTGCGAATACCAGGCCACCATGTCGCGCGAATCAACGATTACGTTGTCCTCGATCAGGTTGCGATCGCTGTACCACAGGCGCAGGCCGTCGCCGCGCACACCAAGCTCGCGCGCCTTGGAGCTGATCCGGTTGCCGCGCAGCACGGTGTCGCTGGACTGCTTGAGGTCGATGCCGAACAGGCAGTTGTCGATCACCAGATTTTCGATCGTGTTGCGGTGGCCACGCACGTCAAGGCAGGAGTCGTCGGTGTCGTGAGAGTCGCCCGAACCAGTCAGGTGCAGGCCGCGCAGCACGGCACCGTCAGCCTCCAGGGAGAACACGGTGCCCCTGTCGCCGGAGTCGATCGTGACCTGCCCGCCACCTTCGATCACCAGTGGCTTCTTCACCACTACCGGGCCGGAATAGGAGCCAGGCGGCGGCCTAAGTGTCGAGCCGGCCGGCGCCGCATCGACCAGGTCCTGGAAGGGTTTGAGGCCATGCACCCGCTTGTCGCGCTCATGCAGCATGAAGGTGGGCTTGGGACGGTCGACACCGACGCGCGGAAGTTGCGAAAGATCGGCGGTGGCACCCAGCGCCGGCGGCTTGTCCTCATCGCGGTCGGCCGGACGGGCCACCAGCAAGGTCGATACGCCAAGCAGCAGGGCCGGCAGCCAGGCATGCCAGCGCTTCGGCTTCATGATCGGCTCAACTCTCCCCGTCGCCGCGCAATTGCTGGCGGCGCAGCAGTGCGGCGGGCAGCAGGCAGGCGGAGGACAGCAGCAGCAAGGCATAGCCCCAGTAGGGATAGGAGTAGGTGGAGAATTGTGCCACCTTGCCCTCGCCGAACACCGTGGGCATGAAGGGCTTGACGGTGAACGCGCCCCACGGATGCATGTTGTGGCCGAAGAACCAGAGCCAGCCGGCGTATTCGAGGACAAAGAAGACCGGCATCAGCGCCGGCACCAGCACCAGCAGCAACTGGAAGCCACGCAATTTCGCGACGCCGGCAACGACAATGACCATGGCCACGACCAGGCCGGCAATGACCCCGGTGGTGACCAGGCGCACGTTGTCGCCCCAGACCTTGATCTTGCCCGGCTCCTTGAAGAAGGTGCCCGCCTCCTCGACATAGGCGGCGATGTGGCTTTCCAGGTGCCCGAGCGCAAACTGATGTACCACCATCCACACCGCCACGGCGGCGAATCCCGCCGCCAGAACCATCAGGCGCTTGCGGCCCTCGGGCGCGATGAATCCCAGCAGCATCACGGCGAAGAAGCCGAAGAAAAACTTGGCCATCGGCTTTTCCACCGGCGCCCCGGTCGAGATCGGGAACATGCCGACGTAGTGGTTGATGGTGTTCATTTCATGGACGCAATCGAGACCTTCTGCGTCCTTGTTCACATTCTTCTGTTTGTCCAGCACCGGGTTGTAGCGCTCGACGGTGTGGTCGAGATCCTTCTGCAGGATCTCGTCGGCCATGCGCGTGCCCTTGCCGGCGGCACGGCAGCCGTTGTACACGCCGTCGAAATGGAAATGGATGCGGATGCCGTCCGGAAAAGCGTCCTTCGGGTAATTGGGAGCGGTGAGCGAGACCCACCAGATCGGGGCGAAATAGGAGGCCATTAGGGCCGCCAGGCCCAGCAGGGTCAGGATCGTGATCAGCTTGCTTTTCTTGTCTTGCATGTCAGTATCGGAATCTTTGGGGAAACTTGCAGTCCGCTTGCGCCCTGCGCGACGGCCAAAGCCGCCGCGCAGGTTTGCGGATCATGGTTTACTTCTTCTTCGCGCCGCCCTTCGCGGCAGGACCAGCCTTGCACATGGCACCCGGCATCGACAGGCTGGCCTGGTAGGCCGAGATCGCCACCAGTTGCTCGTTGGTGTAGGGCTTGATCACCTTGACCATGTCCGGATTGGCGTTGCGCCTGTGCCCATCGCGGATGTCTGTCATCTGGCGCAGCAGGTACTTGTAGTGCTGGCCGGCGAGCACTGGATAAAATTTTTCCTTGACGCCTTCACCGTTGGCCTTGTGACACTCGACGCACTGCTTTTCATACAGTTCCTTGCCGGCTGCAACCTGCCTGGCGGCATCGGGGCCCTCGTACTTGCCATGATTGACCGGAATGCACAGGCTCTGAATGTAGGCAGAGGTATCGGCCAGATCCTGCGGATCGGTCATTTCCTTGGCGAACGGATACATCGTCGGGTTGTCGCGCAGGCCCATGCGGATGTCGGCCATCTGCTTGATCAGCACCGTGGTGTGCTGGCCGGCGAGTTGCGGGAAAGTGCCGTCCGGACGACCGGCGCCGGACGGCAGGTGGCAGGCGCCGCAAATCTCGTAGGTTTCCTTGCCGCGCTTGACGTCACCCTTCTTGTCCAGCGCTTCCTTGAGTTCGCCCTCCATCTTCGCCCACTGGTAGTCCTTGGACTCGATGCCAGCGGCCTTGGGCGCATCTCGCGGACCGGCGGCCAGCGCGAAGGCCGGAAGCAGTGCCAGCGAAAGTGCCACGGTCAGTATCTTGTGCATGTCGTTTCCTCTATGTTGGTTGGCCTGAGGCGATGATCCCATCGCGAATATCAGCACTCATTGATGGGCATCAAGCGCCGAACCGAAAGCCTCCGGCTCACTTGATCTCGGACAAATATTTGGCAAGTTCCTTGATCTCATCGTCCGTCACCAGGTGCATCACGCCCTTCATCGCCGCGGCATTGCCGTTGGCGCGCGCACCGCTCTTGATATCCAGCATCTGGCGCTCGGCGTACTTGGCATTCTGTCCGGCGAGCTTCGGATACTCAGGCGTCAGCGGCTTCTTGGCATCCTTGCCGTGACAGGCGACGCAGGTCTTTTCGAGGTAAAGCGCCTTGCCGTCGGCGAAGGCCGGCGCGGAAAACGCAACAGCGGTCAGCGAGGCGAAAATCAATCCGTACTTCATGGCTTTTTCCTTTCCGAATGAAAACGGGGGACAGCCTGGAGTCTGTCCCCCGAAACACAACACTATGCGAATGCTTACTTGACCTTCTTGGCGCCGTTCTGCTCAAGGTAGGTCTTGGCCCTCAGACCGAGGTCGGCGGTCTTGACCTGGTATTGCCAGATCTGCTCGGCCCACAGGTTGGCATTTTCCCAATCCTTCTTGGCGGCAAAGCCTTCATGCTTCTCTTTCAGGCCCTTGGTCTTGCCGAGTTGGTCGAATGCATCTTCAACCATG
>CAJBYR010000093.1 GCA_903959855.1 uncultured beta proteobacterium | reverse complement strand
TTCCTTCTTCCAGTGGGAATTTTCGCTGCCGGTGCTGGCGGCAGTGCTGGCCGTGCTCGGCTATTCGGTCAACGAGTCTGTGGTGGTCTTTGACCGGGTGCGAGAAACCTTCAAGAAAAAGCGCGGCATGGCGACGCCCGCGGTGCTCGACCACGCGATCACCAGCACCATCTCGCGCACCATCATCACCCACGGCAGCACGCAGATGATGGTCACCTCGATGCTGATCTTCGGCGGCCCGGCGCTGCACTACTTCGCGATGGCCCTGACCATCGGCATCTGCTTCGGCATCTACTCATCGGTGCTGGTGGCCAGTCCGCTGGTGATGTGGCTCGGCGTCTCGCGCGAGCAGTTCGTCAAGCCCAAGGTCGAAAAGCAGGAAGCCGTGGTCTGAGGCAATGCACTGTTGCTTCCCGCGACACGAACGGGAGTCGGCAGCGTGCTACGCTTCAGGCTCCCGTTTTTCATAAGGCCCACGAATGAACCGCTTCCTGATCTGGGATCTGCCCACGCGCCTGTTCCATTGGCTGCTGGTGCTGTGCGTGTGCGGTTCCTTTGTCAGCGCCAAGATCGGCGGCAACGCCATGGTCTGGCACGGCCGTTTCGGACTTGTGGTCGTCGGCCTGCTGGTGTTCCGGCTGGTTTGGGGCTTCGTCGGTTCGACCTATGCGCGTTTTACCCAGTTCGTGCGCGGGCCGGCGACGGTGCTGGCCTATCTTCGCGGGCACTGGCACGGCGAGGGGCACAATCCGCTGGGTGCGCTGTCGGTGCTGGCGGTGCTGGGTACCCTGCTGCTGCTGGTGGCAACCGGTTTGTTCGCCAATGACGACATCGCCTTCGAAGGCCCTCTGTATGCCCTGGTCGGCAAGGAGTTCTCGGACCGAGTGGTCGGCATCCATCGCCTTGTGGAGCCCTTGATCATCTTCCTGGTGCTGGCGCACCTGGCGGCGATCGCCTTCTATGTCCGCGTGAAGAAGGAAACCCTGATCATGCCCATGATCACGGGCGAGAAAGTCGGCGCTGGCGAGACGGCGAAGGGCGGCGGTGCGATCGCCTTCATCGCTGCGCTGATCGTGGCTCTGGCGGCAGTGTATGGCGCCAGCGGCGCCTGGATTCAGGCACCGCCACCTCCTGCGGCGAATTCAACGCCTAATTTTTAGACGGCGCCTCGTCGCAGTTCACTGCAGGCCGAAGCGCCGAAAAATAAAAACGGCCACCCTCGGGTGGCCGTTTGTTTTAGCCCGACAGCGCTTATTTCTTGTCGTCTTCCTGGCGGAACTTGTCGTGGCAGGCCTTGCAGGCTTCGCCCAGCTTGCCGAACTGCGTCTTGATTGCCGCCAGATCACCGCTTGCGGCGACCTTGGCCATCTCGTTGGCTTCCTTGACGTAGGGCCCCCCGACTTTGCCAACCCCTTCCTTGTCGGTGAAGAGTTCTGCCTTGACGCGGGTGTCCTTCCATCCCTTGCCTTTTTCTGTGCCGGGCTGAAAGAGCGCGCCCATCTTCGAATTGGCGATGGCCTGGATCACGTTGGCGGCCTCGACCACCTGGTCCTTGTTGTAGGTGCCTTCGACGTTGGCCTTGATGCGGCCCATGCTCCAGGCCATGGTGTGGTAGGCCGACTGGCGCCAGCGGATCTGGTCTTCCGGCTTGCCGATGGTCTGGGCCAGAGCCACGGAGGTGATGCCGAGGGCAAGAGTTGCAGCGACGAGTTGCTTGAGTTTCATGGGAGCTCCTTGTTCTGTCTAGGGGGTAGCTAGGGTGTAGCCAGAAGATACCGGCATGGGATATACGAACCGCCGGCCCGGATTATTCCATACAAGCCGCATCCGCCACTGGCCAGCCGAGGCAATTGTTTGTTGTCCTATTCGCTTCCAGTGGCAAAGACATGCTTTACTCGCAGCTTGCTGCCGCTACTGCCTGCCGAAAGTTCGATCAGGCGATCGATGTTCGGATGCTTTCCGGGATTCTGTCGGGCGTCCGCGACGTGCTCGGCATAGAGCTCCAGGCCCTTGCGTGCGGCCTCGGGGGTGATGGCGCCGTAGATCTGCCCAAGGTGGTTATAGACCGCCAGCGATCCGGTCTGGCCCGGCTTGTTTTCGATGGTCGCCACCAGATTGCCTTCCTCACCCAGCAGATTGATTGCCGACAGGTGCGAAACCCGGGGAAGCTGCTTGAGGTTGTCGGCGAAGGCCATGTCAAATTCGCTTTGCGAGCTCGGCCGCCTTGCCGATGTAGGTCGCGGGTGTCATTTCGAGCAGCCTCACACGATCGGCGTCGGGTATCGGCAGGGCGGCAATGAAGCCGCGCAGGTCGTCGCGGCTGATGCCTTTGCCGCGGGTGAGTTCCTTGAGCTGTTCGTAGGGATTGGGCACGCCGAAGCGCCGCATTACGGTCTGAACCGGTTCCGCAAGCACCTCCCAGGCGGCATCAAGGTCTTCGGCAAGACGCTCCGGATTGGCCTCAAGCTTGTTCAGGCCACGCAATGTGGAGTCATAGGCCAGCAGGCTGTAGCCGAAGGCCACTCCCATGTTGCGCAGGACCGTCGAGTCAGTGAGGTCGCGCTGCAATCGAGAGATCGGGAGTTTTTCGGCAAGGTGGCGCAATACTGCATTGGCGAGGCCGAGGTTGCCTTCGGAATTCTCGAAATCGATCGGGTTGACCTTGTGCGGCATGGTTGATGAACCGATCTCGCCCTGCTTGAGCTTCTGCTTGAAGTAACCCAGGGAAATGTATTGCCAGATGTCACGGTCGGCATCGATGAGGATCGTGTTGGCGCGTGCAACGGCGTCGAACAACTCGGCCATCGCATCGTGCGGCTCGATCTGGATGGTGTAGGGATTGAATTCGAGGCCGAGAGATTCGATGAAACGGCGATTGAATTCTTCCCAGTCAAGAGCCGGATAGGCCGCCAGGTGGGCGTTGTAGTTTCCTACCGCGCCATTGAACTTGGCGGTGAGCGAGACGGCGGTAACCTGGGCGCGGGCGCGCATCAGGCGTGCGGCGATGTTCGCCATCTCCTTGCCCAGGGTGGTCGGGGTAGCCGGTTGACCGTGGGTGCGCGCCAGCATGGGCAGTCCGGCAAGCTGGTGCGCCAGTTCGCGCAAGCGTGCGATCATCTGGTCCAGCGCAGGGAGATAGCAGTTGCCCACGGCATCCTTGAGCATCAGGGCGTGGGAAACGTTATTGATGTCTTCGGAGGTGCAGCCGAAATGGATGAATTCGCTGATGCGCATGACTTCGGCGTTTGCCGCGAGGTGCTGCTTCAGCCAGTACTCCATGGCCTTGACATCGTGGTTGGTGCGCGCCTCGATGTCCTTGATCGCCTGCGCGTCAGCGACCGAAAAATCGGTCATCACGCTTTTCAGTTCGGCAACCGTTGTTGCGGAAAATGTCGGGCACTCCGGGATTCCGGGGCTCTCGGCAAGTGCCATCAACCAGCCGATCTCCACCCGGACCCGATTGTGAATCAGTCCGTATTCGGAAAAATGCTGTCGCAGATTTTCGACTTTTGGAGCGTAGCGTCCGTCGAGCGGGGAGAGTGCGGTGAGGGCGTCGAGTGTCATGATTTGTGGCGGATTCGGCATGCGCGGGCCATTCCGCACAATACAAAAATTTTAACATGCGGTACCTGCAGGTCTCCCGGCCACGCCGCGGCAACGTGTTATAGTTTTTCGGCTACCCGCCACTTACCTTTGTGCCATGAAACTCATTGGTTCACTTACCAGCCCCTATGTTCGCAAGATACGCATCGTGCTTGCGGAAAAGAAGATCGATTGTGAGTTTGTTGTCGATTCGCCTTGGATTGAAGGCAATAAGGTTAGCCAATTCAACCCGCTTGGCAGGGTTCCGGTGCTGGTGCTTGACGATGCCAGTACGGTATTCGATTCGCGGGTGATAGCGGAGTACCTAGACGCCGTGGCACCGAACAACCGGCTGATTCCGCCATCGGGCCGCGAACGCATCAGCGTCAAGCGCTGGGAAGCCCTGGCCGACGGCATTCTCGATTCTGCGGTCGCGGCGTTTCTGGAATCCCGGCGGCGCGATGGTGAGCGTAGTCAGTCGTGGCTGGACCGCCAACGGCGCAAGATAAGCGACGGCCTTCAGGCGATGGCGCAAGAGCTTGGTGATCAAACCTGGTGTCATGGCAGCGCCATTTCGCTGGCGGATATCTCGGTCGCGTGTGCGCTTGGTTACGTGTCCTTCCGGTTGGGCGATATTCGCTGGGACCAGCAATACCCCAACCTGCTCTCGCTATACGAAAAGCTGATGCAACGGCCTGCGTTTGCCGAGACCGTCCCGGTCGAATAGCTCAGTTCGTTTCGCGCCCGGTTCCGTCAAGGCGGGCGATCAATCGCGGCAGCAGGTTTTTTTCCGCCTGATGGGTGAGTTCTCCCATCAACTGGTCGGCGAGCCCGTCCGTGACCTTGAGCACGGCGTGCGGCAATTCCTGCTCAAGCCAGCGCGCAAGCTCATCTCTCAGGGCATCGAGATGCTGCTGCATGTGCGGCGGTGCAGTGGCAAGGGCTGCCTCGTCTGCGGTGACTTTCTCGGTCAGTACTGGCACATCATCGTCAGGCGAATATACCTCAGCAAGGGGAGCGGCTACGTCGGCATCGGGCAGAACCGGGGATGGCGAGGGGCTGGCGACATAGCTGCGGGTTCGACGCATCAGTGCATCAGCTTTGAGCAGAAGATCCGTTGTGTTGTCGTCCATTTAGGCGGCATCTCCTGAAATGTCCGTTGTTTCGAGTGCATAGCCGCGTTCGCGATAAAAGCGAAAGCGCTCGCGCCCGGGAATCCTGACGTCGTCGGCAGTGCTGACGACCTCGACCAGGTGTTCGAAGCTGCTGAATCCGGGGGGGATGTCATTGGAAAGGTTGACCAGGCACTGGTCGTGGGCCGGTGGTTCGAGTGCGGCGGTAAGTATTACCGGGGTTTCCGCCGCGAGTGCCGAGGTGGCGAGGCAGTGGGGAGTGAAGCCGGTTGCCGGATGCATCCAGAGCAGGCGGTCGAGACGTTCCAGGTCGCCCTCCAAGGGTGCATAGACGATCACCTTTCCTCCCCCGCGACATGCCTGCCCGAGCCAAGTCGCCGTCGCCTGAAGGCGATCACTGGCATTGTGCAGGAAGCTTATGCGTGTCATGCGTGCCTGCGTTTCGCGCCAGCTTTGTTGTTGCGGGCGCGCTCGATCAGAAAGTGGCTCAGCAGCGGCACGGGTCGTCCCGTGGCCCCCTTCTCTTTGCCGGATCGCCACGCAGTGCCGGCGATATCCAGATGTGCCCACGTCAACTTCTCGGCGAACCTGGCAAGGAAGCAGGCCGCAGTGATTGTTCCGGCGGGGCGTCCGCCAATATTCGCCATGTCGGCGAAATTGCTCTTCAACTGTTCCTGATAGTCGTCCCAGAGGGGAAGTTGCCAGGCGCGATCATGCGCTTCATGGCCGGCATCGAGCAATTCGCGGGCAATGCTGTCGTTGTTGGCGAGCAGACCGGACGTCACGTGCCCGAGCGCAATCACGCAGGCCCCGGTGAGTGTGGCGATATCGACTACGCATTCCGGATCGAAGCGCTCGACATAGGTCAGGGCGTCGCACAGGATCAGGCGTCCTTCGGCGTCGGTATTGAGGATCTCGACAGTCTGGCCCGACATCGATGTGATCACGTCGCCGGGCTTGGTGGCACTGCCGCCCGGCATGTTTTCCGTGGTCGGAATGACGCCGATGATGTTCAGCGGGAGTTTCATCAGGGCGGCGGCCTTCAGCGTACCAAGGACGCTGGCGGCGCCACACATGTCGTACTTCATTTCGTCCATTTCCGGACCGGGTTTCAGCGAAATACCCCCGGAGTCAAAGGTGATCCCCTTGCCGATCAAGACGATGGGTTTTGCACTGCCGCCGCCGGCATGATGCAGGACGATGAACTTCGGTGGCTCATGTGAGCCGCGCGCCACCGACAGCAGGGTGTTCATGCCCAGCTTTTCCATGTCGGCACGGTCCAGCACGTCTACCGCCATGCCGTGATCCTTTGCAAGTTGCCGTGCCTGGTCGGCCAGATAGCCGGGGGTGCAGATGTTACCGGGCAGATTTCCGAGATCCTTTGCTATTTCGACCCCGTTGGCAATAGCCAGGCCTTGGGCCAGCGCGTCTTCGGCCAGCGCAAGCTCGCTGCGGCGGTTGACGCAAAACGTCAGCTTGCGCAATGGCCGGCGAACCTCATCTTTCTTCGACTTGAGGCGATCGAATCGATAGAGCGTGTCCTGAACGATCATCGCCGCCTGCCTGACTCTCCAGGCGACATCGCGCTTTTTTACGGGAAGTTCGGTCAGGTAGATCGTGCCATCGAAGCCCCCGGTTTCGTTGAGTTGGCGAACGGCCTTGCTCAGCGCGGCGCGATACTCCTTTTCACGGAATTCCCGTTCCTTGCCCAATCCGATAAGCAGAACGCGATCCGCCTCGACGCCAGGAACCCCATGGAGCAGCAAGCTCGATCCGGATTTCCCCTCCATGTCACCGCGACGAAGAATGTCACTGAGATATTGATCTGCCGCCGCATCGACGATCTCTGCCGCCGCGGAAAGCTTCCTTGGTTCGAAAACGCCGAGCACGACGCACGCGGTGCGCTGCTTTTCCGGGCTACCGCTTTTTATGCTAAATTCCAAATTGCTCTCCTTGCTGGACGCGGGGAATCAGAAGATACTGTGCTGTTTTGGCCAGATTTTCTCTGTTCCGTGATTATTCCCCAAGTTTTTGCCAAAAGTCAAAGCCGTTCCACCCTCAAATGATTTATCAGCGAGCAGCGATCCGCGAATTCACCCAGACCGCTGCGGGGGTATTCGTCGCGCTTTTTGCGATTCTGATGACAACTCAACTGATTCGCCTCCTGGGTGATGCGGCGGGCGGGAGGCTGGCTTCGGAAGCCGTCGTTGCCTTGCTCGGGTTCCGGGCCATCAGTTACCTTCCCGTGCTGTTGTCACTTACGGTCTTCGTCGCGATACTGATGACCTTGTCGCGCTGGTACCGCGACTCCGAGATGGTTGTCTGGCTGTCATCGGGGCTTCCGTTGACAATCTGGATCAAACCCGTGGTTAAGTTCGCGATGCCCCCGGTGGTCGTGATCGCAGCACTTTCGCTGCTGCTTGCGCCCTGGGCAACTCAGCAAAGCGAGACCTATCGCCAGTCTATGGACCAGCGCGACGACGTGGCGCGTGTGTCACCTGGCACTTTCAACGAGTCGAGTGGTGCCGATCGGGTATTTTTTGTCGAGAGCATTGCCGGGCAGGACGGCAAGGTGAAGAATGTATTCATCAGCTCAATTCAGCATGGCCGCCTGGGCGTGATGGCCACCGCTGAGGGACATACCGAGACCCGACCCAATGGTGATCGCTTTCTGGTCCTCGATCGTGGTCGGCGGTATGAAGGTACCGCAGGCACCGCAGAATATCGCGTGATGGAGTTCGATCGCTATTCAATTCGAATCGAAACCAAAGAAGCCCGCGGGCTCGAAGACTCACCCCGAACCAAGCCGGCATGGGAACTGGTGCGGGATCCGAAGCCGGCAAACCTGGCTGAACTTCTTTGGCGCCTGGGGCTGCCGCTGGCGGCGCTTAACCTTGCGGTCCTCGCGATTCCCTTGGCCTTTGTCAACCCGCGTGCGGGACGGGCCAACAATCTGGTGTTCGCACTGCTGACATACATGGTGTACAGCAATCTGCTTAGCGTGAGCCAGGCATGGGTGACGCAGGAAAAGCTGCGATTCGGCGTCGGCGTATGGGTTGTTCATGTCGGCATGTTCCTGCTGTTGCTGGTCCTTTTCTACCGGCGGCAAAACCCCCTGGCCTGGGGGCGACTGACATGGCGCTGAAGCTCTACGAGCGCCACCTTGCGAGGGAGATTTACGCCACAACCGGTCTTGTGCTGCTCGCCTTCCTCATGCTTTTCGCGTTCTTTGACCTGATTCATCAGCTTGAAAGCATAGGCAAAGGTGGCTACCAGATCCAGCATGCCTTGGCCTACGTCGCCCTGACGCTGCCTGGTCGCTTGTATGAGTTATTTCCGATCGGGGTGCTGATCGGCAGTCTGTATGCACTGACGGTACTTGCACGCCATTCGGAAATCACCGTCTTGCGCGCTGCGGGCCTTTCAACCCGTGACCTGCTCGTCAGCCTGGCGAAGATCGGGTTGGTCTTTGCCGCCATAACCCTTCTGGTCGGGGAGTTCGTCGCTCCGCCGGCAGAGCGAGCGGCACAGCAACTCCGGCTCAGGGCCATGGGCTCCCTGGTAGCGCAGGAGTTCCGTTCGGGCCTTTGGGTGCGGGACGAGAAGTCGTTTGTGAATGTTCGGGAGGTGCTTCCCGACACCTCGCTGCGCAATGTCAGGGTCTTCGAGTTCGACGATCGATTTCAGTTGCTTTCAATCAGCGAAGCGGAGCGCGGGCGTTACCTCAAGGATGGCGTCTGGATCCTTGATAGTGTGGTGCGTACGGTATTTACCGGAGATGCGGCGCGCATCGAGCGATTCACGGATATCTCATGGAAGTCGGCGCTGAATCCGGATCTTCTTGCCGTTCTTCTGGTGGTTCCGGAACGAATGTCGCTGATCAATCTTTACTTGTTCGTCAGGCACTTGAGCGGCAATCAGCAGAAGACTGAGCGCTATGACATTGCAATGTGGAAGAAGCTGGTCTATCCACTTGCGGCCCTCGTGATGCTGGCCTTGGCGCTGCCTTTCGCATACATGCAGGATCGCATGGGGGCCGTCAGCATCCGGGTCTTTGCCGGGATCATGCTCGGAATCGGCTTCCACATGCTGAACGGGCTGTTCTCCAGCCTTGGGGTGATCAACAGCTGGGCACCGTTTTTTTCGGCGATCACGCCCAGCGTGCTGTTCCTATTCGCTGCTGCAGGGTTGCTCTTGTGGGTGGATCGACGCTGATTGCGAGATTTATTTGAATACCAGTCGGGTTCCTGCCAGGCGGTCATGCAGGAACTGACGGTCACGATCAAAGATCGACCACAGCAAACCGACCCCAAAATAAACCAGGCTTGGCCAGGCCAGCGAGTAGCGCAGCAGCAGCCGTGGCATTGTTGGCGGATTCCCGCCCGGGGTGGTCAATTGGATTTTCCAGGTCTGCATGGCAAGTGTTTGCCCGCCGTGGCCCCAGTACCAAAGGAAATAGGCTCCTAGCACAATGAAAACATGGACCATGAGGAGCCAGCCGGGGAGTGAAATGCTGAATCCCATTCCCAGAATCAGATGAGGAACCATGAAGGTGACCGACAATACGCCCAGAAGTAGCAGGCTCTCGTAGAGCATGCAGGCAATGCGCCGGAAAATGCCGGGCAGTTGCCCAGGGAGCCGGTCCACCTCGCTGACTAGCGGGCAATCGCCGGGCCTGGCATCGCGGCTGGCGGTTGCGGTGTACGAGTGGCAGGCGGCGAAGGAGGTTTGGCTTGGCTTGATGCCGCTGCGGTGGCCTTTGACGGTGCAGGTCGTGGCGTCGGTCTAGCTGTTGCTTCTGCCTTCAGGCGTGCCTTTTCCGCTTCGGGAAGTTCCTTGTACGTTTCCCACTTCTGTTTGACCGCTTCCTTCCTCTCGGGAGTCTCCTTTTGCAGGGAAAGGAACTGGTCGCGGGCGTGCTTGCGCTCTTCAGGGCTTAGTTTCGACCATGCCGTCATGCGGCGCTGCATTCGAGTTTGTTCGTCCGGCGAGAGAGACCGATAGCGTTCGGCAATGCCCAGCCATTTCTTGCGCCGGAAACCCTCCATTTTGTCCCACTCGCCCGACAGCGGCGCAAGTATGCTCCGCTGTTCGTTACTGAGTTGCTTCCACGACGGTTGCGGAAGAGGTGGGCTGATGGCGGCTTGACAGGTCTGCGAGACCAACCAAAGCACTACTCCGAAGATGAATCTGAGCCGCGTTCGAGCCATGCGTGAAAACCTTTGTCAAGATAAGCGGACGGTGACAATTCGTCGGCGAGGAGCGCGCTGTCGATTTCTTCGAATTCCTGTGCTTGTTCAAAAGCATTCCAGTAATAGGTGCCGGTAGCGCCAATGCTGAGGGCCACGATGGCAAGCAAAGTGCGGGCGTGAGCGGCAAATTCAAAATCAAAGCCGTGTCCGAGTCCGGCGAGGCGCAGGACGCCAACCGACGGGCGTTGTTTCGCTAACGCGGACTGACGTGATTCGTGGAGGCGCCTTGCGATCTTGTGGTCGAGATTCTCCAGACCTTCGTTGAGGATCTGCCGGGTCTTGTACCCGAATTCCTTATCCTGCCTCATAGTTCGATTCCTTTTGCCTTGAGTGCGCTAGCCAAGGTATGGCATGCCCGTGAGCAATGCGTCTTGACGCTTCCCTCGGTGCATCCCATTGCAACTGCGGTTTCAGCAATATCCATATCTTCCCAATAACGCATCAGAAAGGCTTCGCGTTGACGTGGCGGTAACTTGGATATCTCTTTTTCAATGATACCAAGGAGTTGCATCCGCTCGGCGCTTCTGTGAGGCGTAGTTGGATCTTCAGACTCGGTATCGGTCGCTAAAGTTTCAAGTGGATCCTCATCGTCGTCATTGGCAGAGGTCAGAGATGAAAACAGGGTTGTCCACAGTGACCGCACCTTTGACCGGCGATAGTAATCGCGAATCGCATTTTGCAGGATCCGCTGAAACAGCATCGGCCATTCAGCGAGGTCGCGGTCGCCATACTTTTCGGCCAGTCGCATCATGGAATCCTGGACGATATCGAGCGCCGATTCCTCGTTGCGGACGGCAAACATGGCCTGCTTGAACGCCCGCCGTTCGACTCCGGCAAGAAAGCTCGAGAGTTCGATTCGTGAACTCAGAGGGGGCTCCCGGCGCCGGAAGTGCGAAATAGACGGTTAGGCAGAGACATAAATCTTGACCATTCGCGGATCAGGCAGTAAGGTTATACGTTTCACTAAAAAAGTGTAACAGGTGTAATTCAATGCAGCTAACCGGTGCGGAAATTGTAATCAGATGCTTGCAGGAAGAGAAAGTCGAGTATGTCTTCGGCTATCCCGGCGGCTCTGTACTTTATATCTACGACGAACTCTTCAAGCAGGACAAGTTCAAACACGTCCTCGTTCGTCACGAGCAGGCAGCGGTCCATGCCGCAGACGCCTATTCTCGTTCCTCCAACAAGATCGGCGTCTGTCTGGTCACATCCGGCCCCGGGGTCACCAATGCGGTAACCGGCATCGCCACGGCGCACATGGATTCCGTGCCGCTGGTGATCATCAGCGGCCAGGTGCCGACGGCCTACATAGGACAGGATGCCTTCCAGGAATGCGACACGGTCGGCATCACCCGGCCGTGCGTCAAGCACAATTTCCTCGTCAAGGATGTCAGGGATTTGGCCTTGACGCTGAAGAAGGCCTTTTACATCGCCAAGACTGGGCGGCCCGGGCCTGTCCTGGTCGACATCCCCAAGGACATCACCAATCAGAAGTGTGACTTCGAGTATCCGAAGACGCTGAGCATGCGGTCCTACAATCCGGTGGTCAAGGGGCACGGCGGCCAGATCAAGAAGGCCGTGCAGATGCTGCTTGAGGCCAAGCGACCGATGATCTATGCAGGCGGCGGGGTGATTCTCTCCGACGCCAGCGACCGTCTGACAAAATTGGCGCAGACGCTTGGCTATCCGGTGACGAATACCCTGATGGGTCTCGGAGGCTACCCGGCGACCGACAAGCAGTCGCTGGGCATGCTCGGCATGCACGGCACCTTCGAAGCCAATATGGCGATGCAGAACTGCGACGTGCTGATTGCCGTGGGCGCGCGCTTTGATGACCGCGTGATCGGCAATCCGGCACACTTTGGCAGTGTCGCGCGCAAGATCATCCACATCGATATCGATCCGTCCTCGATTTCGAAGCGCGTCAAGGTCGACGTGCCCATTGTCGGCAATCTGCCAGACGTGCTCGATGAACTGCAAAAGCTCCTTGAAAGCTCGGACGGCGTGCCGGACCCGAAGGCACTCGCTGCCTGGTGGAAGCAGATAGACGAATGGCGCGGCAAGAAGTCGCTCAAGTACAAGCAGGGCAAGGAAATCATCATGCCCCAGTATGTGGTCGAGAAACTCTACGAGGTCACCGGCGGTGATGCCTTCGTGACATCGGATGTAGGCCAGCATCAGATGTGGGCGGCGCAGTATTACAAGTTCGACAAGCCGCGGCGCTGGATCAACTCCGGCGGCCTGGGAACCATGGGTGTTGGTCTGCCCTACGCGATGGGAGTGCGTTTCGCCAACCCGAAGGCCACGGTTGCCTGTATCACCGGCGAGGCCTCGATTCAGATGAACATTCAGGAACTGTCGACGGCCAAGCAGTTCCGCCTGCCGATCAAGATCATCAATCTGAACAATCGCTATCTTGGTATGGTCCGGCAGTGGCAACAGATGTTCCACGGCAACCGCTACGCTGAGTCATATGTCGATGCGCTGCCGGATTTCGTCATGTTGGCGGAGTCCTACGGCCATGTCGGCATGAAAATAGAGCGTCCGGCCGATGTCGAGCCGGCCTTGCGCGAAGCTTTCACCAAGCACAAGAACGATCTTGTATTCATGGATTTCCTGACCGACCAGACGGCAAACGTCTATCCGATGGTTGCGGCAGGCAAGGGGCTCTCGGAAATGATTCTGGCCGAGGAATTGTAAGCATGCGACACATCATTTCCATACTCATCGAAAACGAAGCCGGTGCGCTGTCCCGGGTCTCCGGACTGTTCTCGGCACGCGCCTTCAACATCGAGTCACTGACTGTGGCACCGACGGAAGATGCGTCGCTGTCGCGCATGACCATCGTCAGTAGCGGTTCCGACGATGTCATCGAACAGATCACCAAGCAACTCAACAAACTGATCGACGTCGTCAAGGTAGTTGACCTCTCTGAGGCCGCGCACATCGAGCGTGAGCTGATGTTGGTCAAGGTTCGTGCCGCCGGCAAGGATCGTGAAGAGATGAAGCGAATCGCCGATATCTTCCGCGGCCGCATCATCGACGTCACCGATTCCACTTACGTCATCGAACTGACAGGCAATGGCTCCAAACTGGATGCCTTCCTCGAAGCCATCGATCGCGCGCTGATTCTGGAAACCGTGCGTACGGGTGTCTCCGGCATCGGCCGCGGCGATCGAATTCTCAAAGTCTGAACTCTGAAATCAAGGAAAGCGAATGAAAGTCTATTACGATAAGGATGCGGATCTCTCCCTCATCAAGGGCAAGAAAGTGACTATCGTCGGTTATGGCTCGCAAGGCCATGCCCACGCCCAGAACCTCAAGGACTCCGGCGTCAAGGTTACGGTTGGCCTGCGCAAGGGTGGTGCCTCGTGGGACAAGGCCAAGAAGGCCGGTCTTAAGGTCGAGGAAGTCGCCAAGGCGGTCAAGGATGCCGACGTGGTCATGATGCTGCTACCCGACGAAAATATTCCCGCCGTGTATTACGGTGACGTCGAACCCAACATCAAAAAGGGTGCCGCGCTGGCCTTCGCTCACGGCTTCAACGTGCATTACAACCAGGTGGTGCCCCGTACTGACGTCGATGTCATCATGGTGGCGCCCAAGGGCCCCGGCCATACCGTGCGCTCAGAATACCTGCGTGGCGGCGGCGTGCCGTCGCTGATCGCCGTCCATCAGGACAACTCCGGGAAGGCCATGGACATTGCACTTTCCTATGCTGCCGCCAACGGCGGCACCAAGGGCGGCGTGATCGAGACCAACTTCCGCGAAGAAACCGAAACCGACCTGTTCGGCGAGCAGGCCGTCCTGTGCGGTGGTCTGGTTGAACTGATCAAGGCCGGCTACGAGACGCTGACCGATGCGGGTTATGCTCCCGAAATGGCCTATTTCGAGTGCCTGCACGAGGTCAAGTTGATCGTCGACCTGATCTTTGAAGGTGGCATTGCCAACATGAATTACTCGATCTCCAACAACGCCGAGTTCGGCGAGTATGTGACCGGTCCCAAGGTAATCGGTGCCGAAGCGCGCGCGGCGATGCAGCAGGCACTGAAGGATATCCAAACCGGCGAATACGCCAAGAAGTTCATTCTTGAGGGACGCACCAATTATCCGACGATGACCGCGCGCCGGCGTCTGACAGCGGCGCACCCGATCGAGCAGGTTGGCGAGCAGTTGCGGGCCATGATGCCCTGGATCAAGAAGAACAAGCTGGTGGATCAGACCAAGAACTGATCCCCTGCACGAACTGCAAAGGGCGCGGCTTGGTCGCGCCCTTTGCATTTTTTCCTGGCCCCGAGGCTGATCGGCAGATCCGGCAGCACCCTCAGCATGTTCAAGCCGGTACAATAGGAGATCGCCAACGTCTCACGACCATGCCCGAGATTCCCCCCCGCAAGTCACTGATGAACCCCGAGCTTAGAAGGCGCGGCATCTACCTGCTGCCAAACCTTCTCACGACCGCGGCCTTGTTTGCGGGTTTCTACGCCATTGTTCAGGCGATGACGGGGCGTTTCGAGCACGCCGCCGTAGCGATCTTTGTAGCGATGGTGTTTGATGGTCTGGATGGTCGGGTGGCCCGTATGACGCGGACACAAAGCGCTTTCGGCGCTGAATACGACTCCCTGTCGGATATGGTTTCTTTTGGCGCTGCACCTGCCTTGATCGCGTTTGAGTGGGCGATGAAGGGGATGGGCAAATGGGGGTGGATTGCTGCGTTTGTCTATTGCGCCGGTGCGGCGTTGCGTTTGGCCCGCTTCAATACCAATATCGGTATTGTGGACAAGCGCTACTTTCAGGGGTTGCCCAGCCCCGCTGCTGCGGCCTTGGTTGCAGGCTTCGTCTGGATCGTCAATGACCTCAACATTCAAGGCGAGGACGTGCGCTGGTACGCGTTTGCGCTGACTCTTTTCTGTGGCATCACAATGGTAAGCACCTTGCGCTACTGGAGCGGCAAGGACATCAATCTGCGCCGCAGCGTGCCCTTCATTGTGTTGCCGGCAATCGTTCTTGGCTACGTGCTGGTGTCATCCTATCCTCCTGGCGTTCTGTTTGCTTTGTTCCTTGGCTATGCCCTGTCCGGGTACGTCATGGCCGCCTGGCAATGGCGCGGCCGCAGAAAATCAGTTGCACGGCCCGAATAATCAATTTATAGTCTCGGCCATGTCTGCAATGTTTTTCTTTTCTGCACTGTTTCTGGCTTCCACTGGCGCGCTGCTTGCGCGCCGGCAGCTGCGCGCAAACCTGCGCCCGCTGCTGCGCCACGCGCGCTAACTACACCCACCCCACAATCCGGTTGTTGTCAGTGCCTGCTCCCTCGGGAGCGGATGGCCCCCTTTCGAATTTCCCTAGGAGACAAGCATGTCCAAGGAGCATTTGATTATTTTCGATACCACCTTGCGGGATGGTGAGCAAAGCCCCGGCGCTTCCATGACCAAGGAAGAAAAGCTGCGGATCGCACGACAACTTGAGCGTATGCGGGTGGATGTGATCGAGGCCGGATTCCCGGCGGCGTCCAATGGTGACTTCGAGGCCGTGCGTGCCGTTGCCGAAGTGATCAAGGACTCGACGGTTGCCGGCCTGTGCCGCGCTTTTGACAAAGACATCGCGCGCGCGCTGGAGGCAGTAAAGCCGGCGAAATCGGGACGCATCCACACTTTCATCGCCACCAGCCCGATTCACATGGAGAAGAAGCTGCGCATGGCGCCAGAGGACGTGATCGTCGCGGCGATAAATGCCGTGCGCTTCGCCCGCAATGGCATCGCCGACGTCGAGTTCTCCTGCGAGGATGCGGGCCGCTCCGAGATCGACTTTCTTTGTCGCATCATCGAGGCCGTGATCAAGGAGGGCGCCACCACGATCAATATTCCCGACACGGTGGGCTACAACGTTCCGGAGCAGTATGCGGAACGGATCCGGCAGCTGCGCGAACGCATTCCGAATTCCGACAAGGTGATCTGGTCGGTGCATTGCCACAACGACCTCGGACTCGCCGTCGCCAACAGTCTCGCCGCCGTGATGGCAGGTGCGCGTCAGGTCGAATGCACCATCAATGGCCTCGGTGAACGCGCCGGTAACGCCGCGCTCGAGGAAATCGTAATGGCGGTGCAGACGCGACAGGACGTTTTCACCTGCAATACCCGCATCGACACGACACAGATTGTTGCTGCCTCGAAAATGGTTTCCGGCATCACGGGTTTCCCTGTGCAGCCGAACAAGGCAATCGTCGGGGCCAATGCCTTCGCCCATGAGTCCGGAATTCACCAGGATGGCGTTCTGAAGCATCGCGAAACCTACGAGATCATGCGTGCCGAAGACGTCGGCTGGAACACCAACAAGCTGGTGCTGGGCAAGCATTCCGGGCGAACCGCGTTCAAGGCTCGCCTCAAGGATCTTGGAATCTCGGTCGATAGCGAACTGGTGCTGAACTCCGCATTCACGCGCTTCAAGGAATTGGCCGACAAAAAGCACGAGATTTTCGACGAAGACCTTCACGCACTCATGAGTGACGAGGTGGTGACGCCGGACGACGAGCATTACAAGCTTTTGTCATCAATGTTCCATTCGGAGACCGGCGAATCGCCGCAGGCGAGGCTGACACTTTCGGCCGGCGGCGCCGAACGCAACGCCGAATCCAGTGGCAGCGGACCGGTCGATGCCACCTTCAAGGCCATCGAAAGTGTTGCTGTCAGTGGTTCGGAACTCCTGCTTTACTCGGTGAATGCAATCACCACCGGTACGGATGCACAGGGCGAAGTAACGGTACGCCTGGCCAAGGACGGTCGCATCGTCAATGGCCAAGGTGCCGATACCGACATCGTGGTGGCCTCGGCCAAGGCCTATATCAACGCCTTGAACAAGCTGCGGTCAGGTACGGAAAAGCTCAATCCCCAGCTTTGAGCATTCGCGAAGGCGCGGTCGCGCGCGCATGGCCGAGGCAGCCGGCGAACAGCAGGGTCGCCAGCAATGTCTCGGCCATCGCCAGCATCTGACTGGTGCCCTGATCGGACATCGAGCGCACAGCACCTTCGGCAAGGTAGAGCAGCACAACCAGCGAAAGCCATTGGTGCGTGTAGCGGCGGCCATGCAGGATGCCACGCAGTGGCAGCAGCAGTGGCAGCGCCTTCAGGACCAGCATCGAGCCGCCGGGTCGTAACGGCGCAAGCCATAGTTCCCAGGCCAGGCAAAGCATCAGCAGCGCGATCAGGCTGAAGGCCGCAAGCCGGCTAAACGCTGTTGTCATGGCAAGAGCTTCAGTGCCGTTTCCGCCAGGCGGCGACCGAGAGCAACGGCAAGCCGCTTTTCGTCCTCGCTCGCCGCCGTGCTGCCGTCACTGCCGCTGACGTGGCTGGCGCCGTAGGGGGTTCCGCCTCCGCGGGTGGTGGTCAAGGCGGCTTCGCTGTAGGGAATGCCTACAATCAGCATGCCGTGGTGGAGCAGGGGCAGCATCATCGAAATCAGTGTCGATTCCTGGCCGCCGTGCATCGACGAGGTGGAGGTGAATACGGCGCCGGGTTTCCCGGTCAGCGTGCCTTTCAGCCAAGCCCCGCTGGTTGAATCAAGGAAGTATTTCAAAGGTGCCGCCATGTTGCCGAAGCGCGTAGGACTGCCGAGCGCGAGCCCGATACATTCCTCAAGGTCGCGAGCCTCGACGTAGGGCGCGCCTTCGTCAGGAATGGTCGCGGCAGTAGCTTCGCAAACGGTGGAAACTCTGGGTACGGTTCGCAATCGGGCCACGACGCCGTCAACCTGCTCGATGCCGCGCGCAATATGCCGCGCGAGGTCTCGCACCGAGCCGTGGTGGCTGTAATAGAGCACCAGCACCTCACGCATGGTGTTTGCCTTCTGCATTGTCCTGCCTCCGGTAAAATTTGATTATATGTGGCTCCTGGCACCCATCCGGCTGGTCCTTCGAAGCGCGAGGCGATTTCAGGCGGAGCAATGTGCCCAAATCGCTGCGGCTTTGTCGTTTGCCACACTGATAGGCCTGGTGCCGATGATTGCGGCTGCGGTTGCACTGATATCGAGTCTGCCCCTGGGGGCCGGCCTGGGTGTCGCCTTGGAAAAGTTCCTGCTCGCCAACCTGCTGCCAGACAAGGCGGGGGTCATCATCGCGAAATACATTGGACAGTTCGCAGCGCGCGCCGAACGGGTGACATTTTTCGGCGTCATCGTGCTGGCGGCGACAGCACTGATCCAGATGCTGACCATAGAGCGGGCCTTCAACCAGATCTGGCGCGTCAAGGCCAGTCGTCCCCTGCTGCGACGTTTGGCGATGCACGTCTTGGCGCTGCTGCTGGGACCGGTCGCATTTGGTGCAAGTCTCGCCGGAATATCTTTTGTCGCCGGCGTATCGCTCGGATTTCTCGACGAACCCAGGTGGGTCAATGCATTCGTGATTCGTGGTTTGTTGCCCTTCGCTTTTATGACGGCCTTGTTCGGCCTGCTCTATTGGGCTGTACCGAACAGGCCGATAAAGGCGTGGCACGCCGGTTTCGGCGGCGCCATGGCGGCGCTTGGATTTGTCGGCTTGCAGAAGTTGTTTACGCTCTACATCGCGGCCGGATTCAACCTCAACGCGGTGGTTTATGGGGCCTTTTCAGCCATCCCGGTTTTTTTGGCGTGGCTTTATCTTTCGTGGAGCGTGATACTGATCGGTGCCCTCTTGGTGGCGGAAATGCCGGGTTCGACCAAGCGCTAGGCGGCCGCCTGATTGCGTATGAACTCGAACACTTCGATGCTCGAGGTTTCGATCAGGTTGCGATGTGGCATGCACTCGACAATTTGCAGGTGTTCTTCCTGTTCCTGCAGTAGCGTGAAGGGGCGGGCGTTGAAATCACCGCGTCCCGCGAGTATTGATTCTCCGCGATTGATAGTGGGCAGCGCCGGCAGGAGCAGGGCCGGCACCGGCGGTTCGGGATGGCGGTTGTTCAAGGCCTGGATTCGCACCGGCTGCGCCGAGGGCGACAGGACTTCCAGCCCCATCTCGACGTGCATGCTGTTCCTGCTGCGCGCCCAGCGTACCAGGCAGATTTGCCACGGTGCCCCCTGACCGGTGCGCAGGCCGACCGCGCAGCCCGGAACAATTCCGGTGACGGCACCAACGACATGGACCAGGGCGTAACCGGAGGGACCTTCATTGAGTACGGTCCAGTCGCTGTAAGTCAGTTCGCATGTGGTGGCATCGGGCTCCGTTACCGGATCGCTGGTCAGGGCATTCCACAGCGAACTGAGCTGCGCGCAGACTGAAACGTCGAGGGATTGCGGGCGCCTGTTGAAATTGCGTCGACGTGGAGCTGCCCAGTATTGCCTGGCCCTCTCCAGGGCGTTGCGATAGTCGGCGCCGGCCGCCTGCAGGGGCAGGCCCAGTGATCGCGGCGGAATACCGTCATTCAACTGATCAAGGTCTTGTGCAACCTGCTGTGCCAGGTCACTGAACCTGATGTAGAGGCAGTCTCCGTCTTGCGGGTGCATGCGCTCGAGGGGCACCGGCGGCTGGTCGAGGTTGTGCCCCATCCAGTACCAGTCTCCAGCTGCCTGAGGCGCGATCGGATCGATGCGGACCAGTGATGCATGCGATTCGAGGTATTCGGCCAGAAAAACGATTTCCCGTGGCGTTAGCCCTTCAGGCTGTGTCGCCGTCAACGCCAGCATGGCCTTGAGAAGACTGTCGATAGCGTTGATTTCGACCGGCAGCGTTGCCGTTGGGTCAACCGACTCATGGGCATTGTGATACAGCGCTTGTACGTTTCGCCAGAGCCCCAGCGGCGTCGGAATCGCTATCACCAGGATGGTGAGAAACTGTCGGGAAAGATTGCTCATTCCGTTGAGGCAGTTTTGCGCACGACTGCGGTTGACCCGGCTTAACGCTTCCGGGTCGGCCTCGCGCGCCAACTCGAGCCACGCTTCGCCGAGTTCCGCGCGCAAGCCGATCAGGCTTTGTGCCACCGTACCGAGGGAAAGCGGGAGCGGTAGCTTGACGTCGAGCAGCATCGGAATCAGTGCCTGTTCGATCCGCTCGGCCCGCTCCTGAAGCAGTTCATCAATCTTCAGGCGATGCAAGACCGGAAGACCGAGTTTGCCAATTGCCGCAATGTGGTGGCGCAAGGGCACCAGATCGAGCAGTGGATCGTCTGAATTAGGTTCGGCTAGCCAGTCCAGCGCTTGTTGCAACTGCGGGGCGGGCGGCGAAGTCTTCGGTCTGCGGCGCATTTCGGGTGGGGGATGGCCGATGGTGATGGACAATTCTAGTGGAATCCGTCGGCAAAATCGCCCCGTTCCGTTCCAGACAGACAAACCCGGGGAGGCTCCAATCCACCTTGTTTTATCCTGCCTTTTCAAATAAAATCGCCGGCTTTCCTGCTTTTCAAGAGAACACCATGGTCGTCATCCGTCTTGCCCGCAGCGGTGCCAAGAAGCGCCCCTTTTTCAATATGGTGGTTGCCGATTCGCGCAATCGCCGTGATGGACGTTTTATCGAGCGCATCGGTTTTTACAATCCGGTTGCTTCCGCCAATGAGCCGGGGATCGTGATCAATAGCGAGCGCCTGAGCTACTGGCAGCAGAACGGCGCCCAGTTGTCGCCGACCGCCGCACGCCTGGTCAAGCAGGCTGCCGCGACCAAGGCCGCCTGATCGCATGGTTGTCCTGGGGCGCATCGTCGCCCCGTTCGGAGTACATGGCTGGTTGCGGGTCCATGCTTTCGGCGACGACCCCGAGGCGTGGAAGGAAATGCGCCAGTTGTGGCTTTCGGTGGATGCCGAGGCGCCTGTTGGTGGCTGGACCGCACACGAACTGACCGGTTTGCGAAGGCACGGCGACGGGATCATCGCCAAACTGGCCGGGATCGATGATCGAGATTCATCGGAAGCCTTGGGCAGTTGTTTCATCGGCGCGCCTCGAGACGCGCTACCGGAACCCGATCCGGGCGAGTATTACTGGGACGATCTGATCGGCCTTGATGTGGTGAATATGCAGGAGCAGTTTCTGGGGCGCGTCGAGTCCTTGATCGAGACGGGCGCCAACCAGGTACTGGTGGCAAAGGACGGTGAGCGGGAAAGGCTATTGCCTTTCATCGCTCAGGTAGTGAAGAGTGTGGATTTGTCTGGGCGGCAGATACGTGTCGAATGGGGCAGCGACTGGTGAGCCTGCGCTTCGATGTCATCACGCTGTTTCCCGAGATGTTCGCCGCACTGACGGCGTCCGGCATTACGCGGCGGGCGCTGGAGCGGGGCCTGTGGCAGTTGGAATGCTGGAATCCCCGGCAATGGACCGAGGATGTTCACCGAACGGTGGATGACCGGCCCTACGGTGGCGGCCCCGGCATGGTGATGATGGCCTCTCCGCTGGAGCAGGCGATCTCTGCAGCAAAGGCGGCGGCGAAAGTCGGCGCTGGCGGTACGGCGAAAGTGATCTACCTTTCGCCCCAGGGAGCGCCGATCGACCAGAAGCGGGTCGGGCGGCTCGCGGCGGGTGAGGGAGCGATCCTGCTGTGCGGTCGCTATGAAGGAATCGACGAGCGAGTGATCGCCCGTTGCGTGGATGAAGAGTTGTCGCTGGGGGATTTCGTGTTGTCCGGTGGTGAACTCGCAGCGATGGCGCTGATGGATGCCTGCATCCGGCAGTTGCCGGGTGCGCTGAACGATGAAATGTCCGCGGTGGAGGAATCCTTCGTTGCCGGACTGCTGGACTGCCCGCATTACACGCGGCCTGAGACGTACGATGGAATGAAGGTGCCGGATGTGCTGTTGTCCGGCAACCATGAAGCAATCCGCCGCTGGCGCCTTAAGCAGGCGTTGGGACGGACGTGGCAACGGCGCCCCGATCTGATCGAGGTGCGGGCATTGAGCAGTGAAGAGGCCAGACTGTTGGCGGAATACCAGCAGGAAGGCACAGAAACGGCGCGCACCAGAACGGAAGGCTAGTTCTGCTCTGCGCGCAAGGTTGGCGGACTGTTTCCGCAGCCATAACGAAAGGAGCAACGCAATGGATTTGATTCAGCAACTTGAAAAGGAAGAAATCGAACGCCTGGGCAAGAACATTCCCGCCTTCGGGCCTGGCGATACTGTCATCGTCAATGTGAACGTGGTCGAAGGCGACCGCAAGCGCGTCCAGGCTTTCGAGGGCGTGGTTATTGCCAAGCGCAATCGCGGCCTCAACTCGAATTTCATCGTGCGCAAGATTTCTTCGGGTGAGGGCGTCGAGCGTACTTTTCAGACCTATTCGCCACTGATCGCCAGCATCGAGCTCAAGCGTCGCGGCGATGTTCGCCGCGCCAAGCTCTACTACCTGCGCGACCGCTCCGGCAAGTCGGCCCGGATCAAAGAGAAGCTTACGCGCAAGGCGTGAGCTTTCAGTGCAGGGTAATGCCCGCGTCAGCGGGCGTTAGCAGGAACTAAAAGGCGCGATAACAAGGCGTGAGCTTTCAGTGCAGGGTAATGCCCGCGTCAGCGGGCGTTAGCCGGAACTAGACGCCGCGATAGCAAGGCCTGATTCCAGGTCCCCAAGTCAAACGGGCCGCCCGGTGGAAACCGGTCGGCCCGTTTGCTTTGGACGGTCACACGTTCAGTAGCGCTTCTTGTTGCACTCGATAAGCGCGTAGGCCGAGTGGTTGTGGATGGATTCGAAATTCTCGCTTTCCACCACGTAGGCATCGATACGTGGATCGGCGTTGAGGGCGCCGGCTACGTCGCGCACCAGGTCCTCGACGAACTTTGGATTGTCGTAGGCGCGTTCGGTGACATACTTTTCGTCGGGGCGCTTGAGCAGGCCGTAGAGCTCGCAAGAGGCCTGTGATTCGGCCATGCGCACGATGTCCTCGATCCAGACCAGTTGATTGGTTGTGGCGCTGATGGTGACGTGCGAGCGCTGGTTGTGTGCGCCACGATCTGAAATCTTCTTCGAGCAGGGGCAAAGACTGGTCACCGGCACTACGACCTTGATCGTCTGGCGATACTGCCCGCCCGCGACGATCTCGCCGATGAAGGTGACTTCGTAGTCCATCAGGCTTTTAACGCCGGATACCGGTGCGACCTTGTTGATGAAGTACGGGAAGTTCATTTCCAGGTGGCCGGTTTCGGCCTCCAGGCGGGTGACCATCTCGCGCAGCATGGTTTCGAAGCTCTCGACAGAGATTTCTTCCTCGTGCGAATTGAGAATCTCGACGAAGCGCGACATGTGCGTGCCCTTGAAATTGTGCGGCAGGCCGACGTACATGTTGAAGGTGGCGATGGTGTGTCGCACGCCACCACTCTTGTCCAGCACCTTGAAGGGATGCCGGATGTCTTTGATGCCGACCTTGTTGATCGGCAATTGGCGCGAGTCCTCACTGGACTGGACATCTGCGATGGGGCTTTGCGTGGTGGTAACCATTGAAATTTTGCGTTGATCTGCTGACTGCGAGGTTGGAAGCCGAACTATATCATTATCCGACGAATTTACTCAACTATTGGCCGCGACTCCCAAGCGGGCAATTACGCTACGTTCAATGCCGGCGGCGTCAAGGCCCAGCTCGGCAAGCAGCAAGTTGGTATCGCCATGATCCACGAAGTGATCAGGCAGGCCCAGGCGCTGCAGCGGGGTGCCGAGCCCGGCGTCATCCAGCACCCGCGCCACCTCCGCCCCGGCACCCCCGATCAGGGCATTCTCCTCAAGGGTGACCAGTAGCTCGTGTTCGCTCGCCAGTTGCCGAACCAGTTCAGCGTCGAGCGGTTTGACGAAGCGCATGTTGGCGACGGTGGCGTCAAGCGCCTCCGCCGCCTTCAAGGCCGGTGTAAGCATCGATCCGAAGGCCAGCAAGGCTACGCGCTTGCCTTGGCGCCTGATTTCAGCTTTGCCAACCGGCAGCGTGGCCAGGTCTGGCGTCACCGCTGCCCCTGGACCGGTACCGCGCGGATAGCGCACCGCCGTCGGGCAATCCAGCATGTAGGCGGTGGACAGCATGCGGCGGCATTCGCTTTCGTCGCTCGGTGTCATCACCACCAGGTTGGGAATGCAGGTGAGATAGGAAAGATCGAAAGCCCCGTTGTGGGTTGCGCCGTCGGCACCTACCAGACCACCACGATCGATGGCGAAAACCACCGGAAGGTTCTGTAGCGCGATGTCGTGGATCAACTGGTCATAGGCCCGCTGCAGGAAGGTCGAGTAGATCGCGACCACGGGTTTCATGCCCTCGCAGGCCAGACCGCCGGCAAAGGTCACCGCGTGCTGCTCGGCAATGCCGACGTCGAAGAAGCGCTGTGGAAACTCATTGGCGTAGCGCACCATTCCCGAGCCTTCGCGCATTGCTGGGGTGATCCCGATCAGGCGCGAATCGGCCTTTGCCTGATCGCACAGCCAGTCGCCGAAGATCTGGGTATAGGTCGGTTTGCCGCCGGCCTTTCCTTGCTCGATGCCATTCACCGCGTCAAACTTGCTCACGCCATGGTAAAGAATCGGATCGACCTCGGCCAGCTTGTAGCCCTGACCCTTTTTGGTGATCACGTGCAGGAACTGCGGGCCATTCAGTTTGCGCAGGTTTTGCAGGGTGGGAACCAAAGCGTCGAGGTCGTGGCCGTCGATCGGGCCGATGTAATTGAAACCGAACTCCTCGAACAGGGTGCCTGGCGAGATCATGCCCTTGACGTGCTCTTCAACGCGGTTGGCGAACTCGAGAGCGTTCGGAATCGCGGCCAGCATCTTTTCTCCGGCCCTGCGCGCGGCATTGAAGGTGCCCCCGGAAAGCAGGCGCGCCAGGTATTTGTTCAGCGCGCCGACCGGCGGCGAGATGGACATGTCATTGTCGTTGAGGACGACCAGCAGGTTGGCGTCGATCACGCCGGCGTTGTTGAGCGCCTCGAAGGCCTGTCCGGCGGACATCGCGCCATCGCCGATGATGGCGACTACGCGTCGATCCTCGCCCTTGTTGCGCGCGGCGACCGCCATGCCCAGTGCGGCGGAGATCGAGGTCGACGAGTGACCGACGCCGAAGGTGTCGTAATCACTTTCGTTGCGGCGCGGAAAGCCGGAAACGCCGTCCTTCATGCGCAGACGATCCATGCCATTGCGGCGCCCCGTCAGCACCTTGTGGGGGTAGGTCTGGTGGCCTACATCCCAGACCAGGCGGTCCGCAGGGGTATCGAAGACATAGTGCAGGGCCACCGTCAATTCCACGGTGCCGAGATTGGACGACAAATGGCCGCCGGTCTTGGATACCGATTCAAGCAGAAAGGCGCGCAGTTCGTCGGCCAGTTGCGGCAGGGATTCGCGCTCCAGGCGGCGAAGATCGGCCGGAGACAGGATACGATCAAGCAGGGGATAGCTCATCAGGAAGTCCGGTCGACGATGAAGTCGGCGAGTTCGTGCAGGCGCATGGCGGATGCGCCGAAGGAGGTGAGGGCGTCGTGGGCGTCCTGGCGAAGCTTTGCAGCCATGGCCTTGGCTTCCTTGACGCCGAGGATACTGACATAGGTCGGCTTGTTCTGCGCAGCATCCTTGCCGGCCGTCTTGCCTAGGGCTTCACTGCTGGCCTCGGCATCGAGGATATCGTCCACCACCTGGAACAACAGGCCGATGCGATTGGCGTAATGCCCAAGTCGCTCCAGCGCGTCCGGTGTGGCTTCACCGCAATGCGCACCGAGCAATACTGCGGCGCGAATAAGTGCGCCGGTCTTGTGGATATGCATGAACTCCAGCGCGCTGAGATCGAGTTGCAAGCCGACCGCAGCGAGGTCGATGGCCTGTCCGCCGGCCATGCCGCGCGAGCCGGAGGCCGTGGCCAGGAGCGAGAGCATTTCCAGTTGCCGTGCCGGCGCAGTGCCCGACAAGCGCACCGCCAGTCTCTG
>CAJBYR010000092.1 GCA_903959855.1 uncultured beta proteobacterium | reverse complement strand
GCAAGGTATTCCCGAAATTTGCTTACACCCACGCTTACATGCGCTAGAAAATTAAAAAGGGTTCCGGGGGAAATCCTCCGAAACCCTTGGTATTTTTGGCTCCTCGACCTGGGCTCGAACCAGGGACCTACGGATTAACAGTCCGGCGCTCTACCGACTGAGCTATCGAGGAATTGAAGCGGGGCGAATTATAAGGGCTTCCGTCACGCACCGCAACACGAAAGGGCTTACTTGATCACGGTGGCAATGGCCTTGGCGACGTAGTCGATGTTGCGCGTATTGAGCGCGGCGACGCAGATGCGGCCGGTGCTGACGGCGTAAATGCCGAATTCGCTTTTCAGCCGTTCGACCTGGGCGGCGGTCAGCCCGGTGTAGCTGAACATGCCGCGCTGCACCTTGATGAAGTCGAAGCCGGTGGCACCGGCAGCGGTGAGATTGTCTACCAGGCTGTTGCGCATGGCGCGGATGCGATCGCGCATGCCGGCCAGCTCGTCTTCCCACTGCTGGCGCAGTTCGGGGCTGGCGAGAACCGCGGCGACCACGGCACCGCCGTGGGTGGGCGGGTTGCTGTAGTTGGTGCGGATCACGCGCTTGACCTGCGACAGCACGCGGGCCGACTCGTCTTTGCTATCTGTGACGATAGTCAGCGCGCCGACGCGCTCGCCGTAGAGCGAGAAGGACTTGCTGAAGCTGCTGGAGACCACGAATTGCAGCCCGGAAGCGGCGAACAGGTCGAGCGCGATGGCGTCGGGCTTGATGCCGTCGGCGAAGCCCTGGTAGGCCATGTCGATGAAGGCGACCAGATCGTACGCTTTTACCGTGGCGACCACTTCGGCCCACTGGGCGGCCGAAAGGTCGGCGCCGGTAGGGTTGTGGCAGCAGGCGTGCAACACGACAACAGACTTGGCCGGCATCGCCGCCAGCGCGGCTTTCATGCCGGCGAAATCGACACCACGCGTGGTGGTGTCGTAGTAGGCGTAGTTTTCCACCGTGAAGCCGGCGGATTCGAACAGCGCGCGGTGGTTTTCCCAACTCGGGTCGCTGATGTAGACCTTGGCCTCGGGCAGCAGGCGCTTCAGGTAGTCGGCGCCGACCTTGAGCGCACCGGTGCCGCCCAGGCATTCGCAGGTGATGGCGCGGCCGGCGGCGAGCAACTCGGAATCCTTGCCGAAAAGCAGGCCCTGCACCGCATTGTTGTAGGCGGGGATGCCCTCGATGGGCTGGTAACCGCGCGGCGGCTGGGTTTCCAGGCGGGTTTTCTCGGCGATCTTGACGGCGGCCAGCAAGGGGATCTTGCCGTCATCGCCGAAGTAGACGCCGACGCCGAGATTGACCTTGTTCGGGTTGGTGTCGGCATTGAAGGCTTCGTTGAGGCCCAGTATGGGGTCGCGGGGGGCCATTTCGACGGCGGCGAAGAGTGAGGACATGGAGTCTCCGGATACGAATGAATGAAAGAGTCGGCGCTGGCGCTACGGCGATTTTATGTTGCAGCGCAAAGCGCGCAATAATACCCGATTGCACCTGCGGCTTTCATCAGGATTTCGCCGGGTTTTCATAAATAAACAAGCGGGTAGGCTGTGGCCGAGATACATGAACTGAAGGGCAGGGTGGTCGAGTTTGCGGGCAGCCCCTGGCGCCTGCACCAGCCCTTTCTGCCGGCCGGCGACCAGCCCGAGGCGATTCGCCTCTTGACTGAGGGCTTCAACGACGGCCTCTCGTTCCAGACCCTGCTCGGCGTCACCGGGTCGGGCAAGACCTACACCATGGCCAACGTCATCGCCCGACTGGGGCGGCCGGCGCTGGTACTGGCGCCGAACAAGACCCTGGCGGCGCAGCTGTATTCGGAATTCCGCGAGTTCTTTCCGGAGAACGCGGTCGAGTATTTCGTTTCCTACTACGACTACTACCAGCCCGAGGCCTATGTGCCGTCGCGCGACCTGTTCATCGAGAAGGATTCCTCGATCAACGAGCACATCGAGCAGATGCGCCTGTCGGCGACCAAGAGCCTGCTCGAGCGGCGCGACGTGGTGATCGTGTGCACGGTGTCGGCGATCTACGGCATCGGCGACCCGGTCGATTACCACAGCATGATCCTGCATCTGCGCGTGGGCGAGAAAATCGGCCAGCGCGAGATCATCCGGCGGCTCACCGAGATGCAGTACGAGCGCAACGAAATAGACTTCAAGCGCGGTGTGTATCGTGTGCGCGGCGACGTGATCGACGTCTTTCCGGCAGAAAACGCCGAGCACGCGGTGCGCATCAGCCTGTTCGACGACGAGATCGAGGGCCTTACTGTGTTCGATCCGCTGACCGGGCATACGCGGCAGAAACTTGGGCGCTTCACGGTGTTTCCGTCCAGTCACTACGTTACGCCGCGCGCCACGGTGCTGCAGGCGATCGAAAAGATCAAGGACGAGTTGCGCGAGCGCATCGAGTTTTTCCAATCCAACCAGAAGCTGGTCGAGTGCCAGCGCATCGAGCAACGCACACGCTTCGACCTGGAGATGCTGGATCAACTGGGCTTTTGCAAGGGCATCGAAAACTACTCGCGCCATCTTTCCGGGCGCCAGCCCGGTGAGCCGCCACCGACGCTCTACGACTATCTGCCGCCGGATGCCATCATGTTCGTCGATGAGTCGCACGTGACCATCCCGCAGGCCGGCGGCATGTACAAGGGAGATCGTTCGCGCAAGGAAAATCTGGTCGACTATGGCTTTCGCCTGCCCTCGGCGCTGGACAACCGGCCACTGAAGTTTGAAGAGTTCGAGAAGCTGATGCCGCAGACGGTGTTCGTCTCGGCGACGCCCTCCGACTACGAGGCAAAACATCAGGGCCAGGTGGTGGAGCAGGTGGTGCGCCCCACGGGCCTGATTGACCCGGTGGTCGAGATCCGTCCCGCCAGTACGCAGGTCGATGACCTGCTGGTCGAGATCAAGAAGCGTATCGCCGTCGGCGAACGCGTGCTGGTGACGACGCTGACCAAGCGCCTGTCGGAACAACTCACCGAGTACCTGGCTGACAACGGCATCAAGGTCCGCTACCTGCATTCGGACATCGACACCGTCGAGCGCGTCGAGATCATCCGCGACCTGCGCCTCGGTGAGTTCGACGTCCTGGTCGGCATCAACCTGTTGCGAGAAGGCCTGGATATTCCCGAGGTGTCGCTGGTGGCGATTCTGGATGCCGACAAGGAGGGTTTCCTGCGCTCGACGCGCTCGCTGATCCAGACCATCGGCCGTGCTGCGCGTCACCTGAATGGCACGGCCATCCTGTATGCCGATCGCGAGACCGATTCGATAAAGCGCGCACTGGCGGAAACCGACCGCCGCCGCACCAGGCAGATCGCGCACAACACGGCGCACGGCATTACGCCGGTAGGTGTCAAGAAGCGCATCAAGGACATCATCGACGGCGTGTACGATGCCGACAGCGCCGTGCGTGAGCTCAGGGCTGCACAGGAGGCGGCGCGCTATGAGGTAATGAGCGAGAAAGATCTGTCACGCGAGATCAGGCGTCTGGAAAAGTCCATGCACGAGCACGCGAAGAATCTGGAATTCGAGGAGGCAGCCGCGGCGCGTGACGAGTTGTTCCGCATCAAGCGACTGGCATTCGGCGGTGAGGCGCATGATGCGCCGGGGGATGCGGCGTAGGTGTAGCGATTCCCCGTCAGTTCAGGCGCCCGGCGCCGGCGAGCCCGCCGCTGACGCGGGCACCGGTGGCGGTGGCTGATATTCCTCGACAACTTCCGCAAGGCGCCGGCCCAGAATGCCGCTGATGTTGAAGTTGAGCTTGGCCATGATGTGAGGGAAGAACATCAGGTCGTTTTCGAGTCTATCGTAGTCAAAGCGCAACACGGATACCGGACCCATCGCGCGCACGTCCGCCGTGCGGAACGTCGAGTTGACGAAGCCGATCTCGCCAAAAACATCGCCGGGACCCAGCAAGGCATGACGTCGATCGCCGGCATCGTCCCGGCGCAGGACTTCCAGCTGGCCGCCGACTACCAGAAACATGCTGCGTCCCCGCGTTCCCTGTTCAATCAACAATTCACCGTCCTGATACTTGCAAAGCTCAGAAATCAGGATCGTCTTGCGGATCTGGTAGTTGGTCAGTCCACGGAACAGCGGACTGTTGACCAGTGCCTCGCGCTGCATGGACATGGCGAGAATTTCATAGAGGCCGACGAGGCGGATGCGCGACATGACGAGGGGGGTCACCACGAGGTTGGCAAACAAGGCGACCATCATTGCGGCAGCAGCCAGAGTTCCGAACTGCGCGATCAGTGCAAAATCGGAAAACGCCAGGACGCTGCAGCCGGCGGCCAGTGCCAGGCTGATGGCTGTCATCGGCGCGGCCTCATGCTTGAGGGTCTCGACAACCGCCTGGTGGTAGTCATGGGAATGCCGGCAAAGTTCGCTGTACCGCGAGAACAGGTGGAGGGTGCCGTCAATTGCGACGCAGATGATGATGATGGCAATCAGGACGGTGGTTGTGCTTACCGGAATCTCAAGAATCCGCATGCCGCCGAGAACGATCAGCATGGGCAGCACGCTGGGTACCAGGGCAATGATCCCTCCCTTGATCGAGGTGTACATCAGCGAGACGCCGACGAATACGAGGACCAGGATGGCGGCGGATACCATCGCCAGATCCGCAAGCAGGCTATCGGCTGTCGCGTTGATCAACAGGTTCTCGCCGACGATGCTGGTTACCATATTCGGTCCGGCGTAGCCCGCCACGACCTGGCGCAGTTCGCGCAGGTTCTGGTTCAGGCGCGAGGACTCCCGAACGTTGTGCCGGACGGCGATATTTGCCCGCCGCAGGTCATGGCTGACGTAGGCTTCGAGTGCCGCGCGCGGATAGAGCAGAAGATACTGGCCGATGAGTTTTCGCGAGGGGGGAATGGTATAGGCATCGGGTCGTCCGCCGGCTGCCTCCTGGTTGGCCTGCGCAATCAGGTCCGCAAGTGAAAAACTGCGGTCGAAGACGTGTTGCTTGGCAATGAACGCCTGGATTTCGGAAAGTCGCTTCAGGTTGGCCGGATCGCGAAAGGCGCCGTCCGCATTGGCATCCAGCGTGATGTAGAACACCCTGGCACCGGTCAGATCGTCGTGCATGCGGTCTGCTGTCTGGACCAGGGGATGGTTCGGACGGAAAAATGCCAAGGGCTCGCTGGTGATTTGCAGGCTGCCGGCCTGCTGGACCAAGGCACCGCAGGCGATGGCGGCAAGCAGGATCACCCAGGTCATTGCACGATGGCGCAGCAGACCCACGAGATTCGATGCCTGCAGTGCGAACCCGTCGATCAGCGGCAGGCGCCGAAAGCTCATCCGGCGAGTTCCCAGCAGTGCGTAAAGTGCGGGCACCAGAAGTATCGTGACAAATCCACTGGCAAACATGGCAAACGCGGCCACGATGCCGAAATCCCGGATCGGCCGGATGTCCGTGAACGCGTTGAAGGCGAACCCGAGTGTCACTGTCGCTACCGTGGCCAGGAAGGGCATGCCGAAATTGCGCGCCATGAACTCGTTGCGCTGACGACGGTCGGGTAGCCCGCCTAGGTCCAACGAGGCTGGCTTGCCAGGCATGCCGCTGTAATTCATGCGAACGATCTGGATCGTCACAATGACGAGAATCAGGGGGGGCAGGGTGGCGGTCAGAAGCGTCAACGGGATGCCCGCATAGCCCATCATGCCGAAGGTCCATAACAGCGTCAGCGCTCCGGCGGCCAGCGTGGCAGCGGCGGCGGTGAGGCTGCCGCATATCAGCGCCACCGCAATTGCCGTAGCCAGCCCGGCGGTCGGCAACAGTACGCGCAGGTCGTGCTGCAAGCCCTGCCGCATGGCCGCCTCGGTTGGCGACGGTCCGATATGCATCAGGGTGGAAAACTTCGCGCGCGCCGGGCCCAGAATCTTTTCCAGGGACTCACCGACTTCCGCGACGTCCGATCCGACATATTTTTCTCGTATGGAGATGCCGATCGCAATCGCCTTGCCGTCTGCGCTGACGATATTCCGCACGGCAAGGGAATTGCTGATCGCGTCCTGGCGGGCGCGGGCAGCAGCCTGTTCGTCGGCGGGCGCGGTGAGCAGGAGCGGATGCGAGCGCAACTGACCATCGAGAGCTTTCACCGTCGGCGCGGTGAAAATGTCGTCAATACGTTCGACAAATGGCAGTCGCCGCAGCGCTTCATGAAGCTGCTCAAGCGCCGCCAGCTTTTCAGGTGACCACAACTGCTCATCGCGCAGGTAAATGAAGCTGCGCTGGTCGGATCCGAACTCGCGTGCCACATGCAGGTAGGCCTGGCGATCGATTCCATCCTGCCGGATCAAGCGGTCAAGGCTGGTATCGATATTGATGCGCAGGGCACCGACAATGGCCGCCAGGCTGACAAGAAGAATCAGCAGCAGGCTTTGCCGCGGGTGCCGCACGCCCATGCGCAGGAATCGCGGAAGATTGGGGAGCTCGTCGTTCATCGCCTTGCCTGGAGACCTTCAAAGACGCTGGTCGGGACGTAGTCCGGCGAATGCACGCGGCGCTCGACTTTGAGAAGAGTGCGGCGGCCGTCCCGCAGATCCTCCATGAGCATCATCGAGGCGCGCCAGATACCGAACTCGTCGGGACGGGGGGCGCGGTAGCTGAGCCGCCTCGCCGGCCGCCCTTCGCGGTCCAGGTAGTCGATGCGGCTGAGGAAGAGATTGTCCTTGCGCAAATAAAGGTGCCGCTCGTTATAGCTGGTGGCCCGTACCACGGATGCATCCGTCGGCCGTGCGCGGAGGACCATGTGCGGCACGCGCTCCAGATCCACATCGCCGCCACGCTCGTACTGGAAATCGCCCGGTTGCTCTCCTTCGAGGTCAGCGACCAGGAAGTTGGTGCCAAAAACCGCCGTGGTGGGCGTCGGCCCGCGCCGGGTGCCATCGTGTGCGTCACGATCAATTTGTATCGCAGCCCCTTTCAGCTCGGGCGGGGATTCGACAACGTGCAGTTTACGGGTGACGTCAGCGTTGCTCTGCGCGTAGTAGCGAAGCGTGCGCAGGCTCAGTTGTCCATGCCGGTCGGTAATTACCATTGCATGCTCTTCGTAGGCGGCCGTCGGCGGCGCGTGGCGCCTTAGCGATTCCTCGATCAGTTCGCGCGCGGTCTGGGCACGGGCTGCTCCGGTCAGGCAAGCCACGACGCCGATGAGCGCGATGAGCTCTCGCTTCATGCGCCACCTGCCTTGCGCACGCTGTCGGCAATCGCGCGAGCCAGTTCGCCGTACACAGTGCTCATTGAAGCCACCAGCGCCGGGTAGGAATCGGTAGCAGCGGTACCTGAAAACGAAGCCTCGCGGGTCAGCAGCAAACCGGCATCCGTGCCACGCGTCAGCCACCAGCGGGCAGTAAGCCGGACACGCCCCCCCGATTCGCGCTCGAAGCCGAGTATTTCCAGGTCGAGGCGATAGTCGGGCTTCATCGCAGCATGCAGGGGCGCGGCAAAAATGCGGTCACTGCCGAGGACGCGGCCGAGGTTTCCGACAAGAATCCGCATCATGTCTTCGCGCAGGTCACCGCCCCAGTGGTCGAATTCGGCAATCTGCAAGCGATGGCTTTCGTCACGGGTGACGATTTGCGGCCGATCGAGGTAGTGGGGCAGGCGAACTTCACGAACGACCAGCGTGACGGGTTTCGGAGTGCCTTCCGTGGCGAGTTTCTCCGCCATCGGTTCGAGCATATACAAGCGGGTGATCGGGGCACTGCCAAGGCAGCCGGTGAGACTCGCAGCAGCGACAAGACCGGCGACGATCCAACGGACCTGAACTGTCATTTCTGCTCCTGATCTTTTGCCGGCGTCTTGCCCAGCAGCAGGGCCTGGGGATTGCGTTCCAGCGTTTCCACCAGATGTCGTAGCGAGCGTGCAGTGGCGGCAAGCTCCTGTGTCAGGCGTAGCGATTGATGGTGCAGTGGCGCGTCGGGAGCGATCGCGCCGTCGACCAGTGCCATTGTCTGCCTGGATTTCTCGAGCGCGTCACGCGCCGCCGCCAGCGCCTGCTCCAGATTCATGGCGATCGGTTCCGCACGGGCGTCCAGCGCGCGCAGTATGACGCGCACGCTTGCCAGCGAGGCGGCCAGGTCTGATAGTGCGGTCTGCATCTGTGCTCCGTTGGCCAGGGCATTGGTGCCCTTGAGCGTTCCTTGCAGGTCGGCGCCAAGCGCGGCGTAATCGACCCGGTCAAGCTGCTCCATGATGCCCGAGGCCGTAGCGATCATCTGGTCGAAGCCGCCGCCGCGTATGGTCGGTAGTTCAGGTTCGGCATGCCCCGCGTTGGCGAGCCGGACTGGCGATTTCGGTTGCATGACCAGATCCACGAACAACTGCCCGGTCAACAGGTTGCCCGATTGCAGGCGGGCGCGCAGGCCGTTCTTGACCAGGGTCTGGAAGGCCTCGCGCGGGGCGCGCTTCATGCGGTCGCTGCGGGTCGCAATGCGCTCCGGCTCAAGTTCGATCACCACCGGTATGCGGAAGCTCGATTTTCCTTCGTCGTATTCCAGGCGCACGTCAACCACCGAGCCCACCTTGATACCTTTGAATTCCACCGGCGCCCCGATGTTCAGTCCGCGCAGGGAATCCTCAAAATACAATGAATAGCGGACTTTGCTGACATACGACTGGTCCTTGATCGACTTCAAATCATCGTGCAGGGTAAACACCAGTCCGGCGATATCCTCGACGCCACCGTCCTGAAGGTCGGGCGTATCGAAGGCGATGCCGCCGAAGAGCAGGGCTTGCAGCGATTCAGTCTTCAGCCGCAGGCCGTCCGGCCCGACCGAAAGGTCGATGCCACTGCCGCTCCAGAAACGGGTATTGCTGCGCACCAGCCCGTCGAACGGTGCCTTGACGAATGCATGCAAGAGGACGTTCTGGAAATCATTTGCCATCTCGTAGCCGAGGATTTCGCCGGCGACGATGCCCTGGTAATAGATCGGCGAACCACGATCAAGCGAGCCAAGCTGGCGCGCCATCAGCGTGACCTGCTTGCCTGCCGTATCGGAATGCACCACCGGGGGAGATTCCAAACCGACAAACAGGGTCTGGGGCGCACCCTGGCCAGGCTCAATTTCGATGTACGTCCCGGACATCAGCGTGCCCAGGCCCGAAATGCCGCGGGCGCTGAGCGTCGGCCTCACTACCCAGAAGCGCGAGTCGCGGCGCAGGAAGTGGACGGCATCCTTTTTCAGTCTGGCGAGGACTTCCACCCGGGAAAAGTCGGCACTGAAGCGCACAGCTTCAACGATTCCGATGCTCAGGCTCTTGTACTTGATGCGGGTCTTGTCGACCTCGATGCCGTCGGCAGTGCGGAAGGTGATCGTCACCAGCGGGCCCTGGTCGGTCAGGGTATGCAGGATCAGCCATGCACCGATCACCGCGGTGAGGATCGGAATGAGCCAGATCAGCGAGGGGCCGCTGCGCTCGCGGACTACGGGTTCGTTCATGCGGGCACCCCGGATGGAACACCTTGTGCCGCCGGCGCCCGATCCCAGACCAGGCGAGGATCGAAGGCATGGGCCGCCATCATCGTGAGGACCACTGCCGCGCCGAAGAATGTTGCGCCGATACCGGGAGATATCGTCGCCAGTCCGTCCATTCGAACCAGTGCCACCATGATCCCGACAAGGAAGATATCGACCATTGACCAGGCTCCGATCACTTCGGTGAAATGATAGAGCTGCGTGCGGTCACGCAAGCGCCAGGCGGAGCCCCGCTGTACGGTGACGAGGAGGAATCCGAGGACCAGGATCTTGGTGATCGGAACCACAAAGCTGGCAAAGAAGACGAGCAGTCCAAGTGGCCAGGCACCATCCTCGATGAGATGGATCACGCCCGACATGATGGTGTTTGGTTCTCCCTGGCCAAAACGGGTTACGGTCATAACCGGATACAAATTGGCCGGTATCAGCAACAGCGTGGCCGACGCCAGCAACGCCCAGGTCCGGGAGATGCTGTCCGGATGACGTGTGCCACTCACCGTGCTGGCACAGCGCGGACACTTGCAGGCGTCGCCAACGGAGGGACGTTTGAGCAGAAGCTCGCAGACCGGACACGCCGCATAGCCAAGCTGGGCTGCGCTCTCGCCGTTATCGTAACGCGCCCGCGGGTCGGGTACGGGTCCCTGGCGTGGCCAAAGCGCGGCAGGGTCGAAGCTTGCCGCGGCGGCGGCCGAAATGACGAGCAAGCCGATGAAGGCGTAAAAGGCGACCCCCGGAATGATCATCGCCAGGTCTTGCAACTTCACTACCGATACCAGCAGGCCAAGCATGAATACGCCGATCAGGCTCCAGGGACTGAGGACACGTACCAGTCGCCAGACCAAAGTCATTTTTGGCGGACGAATGCCTACGCGCAGGGGCAGTAACAGGTAAAGCATCGCGACTATGGTCAGGAAGGGGAAAACCACGCTGGTGAGCAGCACGAGCAGTCCGATTTCACCCATGCCGGCCTGCTGCAGCGCAAAGCCCCCAGATACAAGAAGGCTTTGCTCGACACGGTCGCCATACTGCAGCGAGACAAAAGGGAAGGCATTGGCGATCACGAGGAGAATAAAGGCCGCAAGATAAAGTGCCGAGCTGTGGTCAAGACTGTGCGGGAGGTTGCGGTACAGCAGTCCGCCGCAGCGACGGCACAATGCATTTCCGCCCGCTGCTACGTCAACAATGCGATGCAGGCAGTCGCATGCGCCGCAGGCGATCAAGCCGTCGGATGCATACCCCGGAATTTCCCGATCACTTACCTTCCAGCCCACCGGTTCGCCTAGCCACGTTGAAAGCTGCGGAGTCTATCTCGAATCCCTCAATTACATGGTGGCTTTGCAGATGCGTCGAATCTTCGCGCATGATGCCGGCGAACTATCTGATGGCATTTCACTTCACTTTTGGTATTGTGTTTCGTGTTTGGGGTAACCACAATTGCGTTCTGCGCGCGGTGAT
>CAJBYR010000091.1 GCA_903959855.1 uncultured beta proteobacterium | reverse complement strand
GTTAAGTCGAAGCGCCGTTCGTTTCACCGCCTGAGCCGGCGCGAGCCAAAGGGATGTCGGAAGCAACCCGGTCAGCCAGCACTGCGTCAGGTCTGGAACAGCTGTCTGCGGGCAGCCGCGGGCAAGATCGGGATGGATGTCACGGCAGGCTGCGCAAAACATCTGACTGGCCCTCGAAAACGTCTCGGCGGACAAATCGCCAGCCTTCAAGCGCGCATCCGCAAAGCCTACGATCGCCGCAAGCGGTACGCGGTTGGCCCCGTGCGCAAGTTCATCGCGAAGCCAGGCACGAGCCACCCGAATGACTCCTTCGACCAAGTATCGGGTTTCTTCGCCAGGCGACAGCTGCCGCCCGACCGGCGTGCGTGCGCCTGCGGGTCTCGTTACTTGAGCAGGTAGCATTGGTCCAGCGGGCGTCCGCAGCAGATGGCCAACAGCCCGGGATGAATACTGCGGCAGTTGATGCAGAACATCGCGCGTACGGTAGTCAGCGTATCTCTCGTGCGGTCTTCGGCCAGCAGGCGGCCGCCGATGAAAAGCCGCATCTGCACGATTCTGTTGCGACGCGGATCGTCCTGCGCAACCTGGTTCATCCAGCCCAAGCCAACCCGTAACGTCGCCTGCAGCAGGGTGTGGATGGGATCAGGGGGCAGAAGGGTTGAAGCGAGCGGTCCGTTCATACTCTCTTTCGTCGCGCAGATTCGGCTGCGCAAATGCGCGTCCGACGGCAGCATTGTGGCGCGCGGCGTTTATGCTGAGGGTTAAGAACTGTTAAGAGGCCCCGCCGCAACGAGAGCAGCGAGATGCACCATGCGCGGCGAGTGTGCGCCCGCAGTTTGGCGTCTGGATTGGGTCAGGCGGAAATCAGGCCTTGGGCGTACGGCGCAGGGCGCCGAGCTGCAGGCAGTAGCCCACACCCCGAAGACTTATCAGCGGGTTTTCTGTATCGAATATCTCCGCGAGCTTGCTGCGCAGATGAGACACGTGCACGTCCAGTTCGCGACTCATCTGGTCCCACTCCCTGCCATGGATTCGGCGAAACAGTTCGTTGCGCGACACGGGCTCACTTCCTGCCTGGGCGAGTACCAGGAGGATCAGCGACTCCATCTCGGTCAGCTTGAGGCAGCAGCCATTTGCACCGACGAGGTCCCGCTCGCGAACATGGAAGACCACTTCGCCCAGTTGCAGGTGCCGCGGCGCAGTTACCTGCTGCTCGCTGATCCGGGTCAAGGAGTTGCGAATCCTGGCAACCAGCACTTCGCGGCTGAACGGCTTGGTGACATAGTCCCCGCCGCCGATATTCAAGCCCTTGACGATCATGTCCTCGGAGGCGTAGCCCGAAAGAAACACGATCGGAACGTCCGAGGTACGCCGTATCTGGCGGGCAATGGAGAAGCCGTCATCATCGGGCAGACCGACATCGAGCAGGATGACATCGACAGCACTGTCACCTACCAGTCGCAGCAACTCGGCGCCGTTATTGGCGAATACGGTGCTGTAGTCCGCCTTCAGGCAAGCCTGTATCAGCTTGCAGCAGTCGGGGTCGTCTTCCAGCGCTACCAGGCGTGGAAGCGGGGCGGCCATCGGCGCCGCCTCGTGCTTGCTGGCATCTGGAATACCGCGAGCACGCGGCATGGCTAGGCCGCTCCGGTAAAGACGCGATTGGCATGGCTGCTGCGCGCCTCGATACGGCCGAACAGCGGCCGGATGTTTTCGTCCCAGACGATGCCGAGGCGGCTGCATGCGCTACTGGAAATCAGGGTGACGCGGTTTTCCGCGCGACCGCCCAGATCCAG
>CAJBYR010000090.1 GCA_903959855.1 uncultured beta proteobacterium | reverse complement strand
GAGTACGACGGCCTGAACCGCTCCATCGACATGCGCATCTCGCGCCTGCGCAAGGCACTCGGGGACGACGCCGAGTGCCCGATCCGCATCAAGACCGTTCGCGGCAAGGGCTACCTTTTTAGCCGTACCGACTGGGACTGACCCCGGCAATCCAGCTCAAATCGAGCTACTGCAGCTAGGGTTGGCTCCAGTCGATGAACGAGGCAATCTGCCTCGTGCATCCCAATTATCGGAGACAAGACGTGTCGACCGCAGCAAGCCAGGTGTTCGAAATTGTGGTCAGCGACATCCTCGCCGGCATTCTGCGACCGGGTGACCGGCTCTCGGAGCGCGACCTGGTGTTACGGTTCAAGCTGAGCCGCACGCCGGTACGTGAGGCGATAAAGCGACTGTTCGAACGCGGGTTCGTCGAGGCAGGCCCCAAGGGTGTAGCGGTGATCGCCGTATTCAACGACGAAGAACTCCGGGATCTCTATTCGCTGCGCGTACAGATGGAGAGCTACGCGGCGCCGCTGCCCGAGCACTAAGGTGGCCTTGTGCATTGAAGCGATATCTTTGACGATGGCCAACCCGAGCCGTGAACCCTCCCCGGCCGCTCCGGATCCACGATAGAAGCGTTCGTACACCTTCTGATGCTCGTCTGCCGCTATTCCCCGCCCCGAGTCTTCAATCAGGAAGCACGGCTCTGGATCCCGCCGTACGGACAAGACGGTCCGTACGGAATCAGGGGTATGCCGGATCGCGTTTTCCACAAGGTAGGAAAACATCTCTTCCAGCAGGATCCGGTTCCAGAAGATCGGCACGGGCTCCTCGCCAGCTGGCGAACGGACACCTTTTTTGTGTTTTCCTTCTGTGTGAGCCTTCCGTTACACGACGTTACATCCCGGCGACTCAACGTGACGGTTTAAAGACCTTCAGCCACGTCCGCGAATCCGATTTTTATGAGAATCATATCTTCGGAAGTCATACCGGGGTCGGCCATGAAAACCTTACGCATTCATCAATTCGCACAGGACGCTGGACGGCTGCTGGCCGCGCTTGCGCTTTTCGCCACAGCGACGCCAGCCGCGCCAGCGGGCGTCGCAAGCGCTGCCCCGATCTCCGGTGAAATCCAGCACCTGTCGCTGACTACCCCCGGTGATTTCTGGTCGGGCGGCACCATCGTCGTCGGCAACCAGTCGATCATCATCCCGCGCAACCTGCTGGCCGATCTGCCGGCGAACCGCCTGACCTTGTGGCAATTGGTGGATCAGGCGCCTGCGGCCTGCAGGGCGCTGGGGCAGACCGGCCTGGCCAAGTCCGATACCTGCAACACCAGCGGCAAGGGCGGCTTTGCTTTCGTTGCCGCCAACCGCACGCGCAACGGCAATGTCATCGCCGGCGACCTGTTCCTGGAAAAGGGGCGTGAGGGTCTTTCCGGGGTGGTGACCTACATTAACCATACCGACGGTTATCTGCGCATCAACGGTACGCCAGTCATTCCGGCGACATCGACGGTGGATCCGGGTACCGGCCTGCTGGCACGGATGAACGATCCGAGTTCGCGCCACACCATCCAGGCGGGCCTCGGCTGCGCGACCGGATCCGAAAACTGCAGCCCCGATGCGCGCTTCGGCAACGATCCCGACAACTATACCAACGCTTCAATCACCGGCTATCCGATGTGCATCCCCAGTCGGGTGGCGCGGACCTGGGCCGGCCTGCCGGCACAGGGTGCCGGCGTGGATGCCTCTCCGGCTGTGGCCGGTGGTACGGCCCGTGCCAGCCTCGCGAATCCCGCCAATGGTGATGCCTTGTGTCCGCAGACCAATCGTCCGGCATTGCCCAATACACCCGTTGCCGATTCGCGGCGCATGGCGCCGATCAAGGTCGGCGACCATATCAAGCTGGAGGGCAGTTATGAGCTGGTGAACGGCGTGCGCTTCCTGTCTTTCCACACTTCGACCACCTCGGTGGCCATCGCCACCAAGACCGCACTGACCCAGCCCGATTATCTGTATCCGGATGAAATCGAACTCGATGCCCCGGGCTTCAACAACCTGCGCATCCGCGGCCTGTTCATCGGCTACTCGACGCTGCCGCCGGACGTGCTGTTCTGGACCGTGCACTATGACCCGGAGCAGAACCTGCCTCATGAAAAACCCCTGGGCACCACCAAGGGCTGCGATATGGTGACCCGCATCGGCAACGATTGCGGCATCGCCAACGGCCTGGTCACCGGGGTCGGCAACAACATCTGGAAACTGCGCTACAACCTCGACTTCCTCTTGGGCGCGCGTGAACGCGAAAACCCCTGCATCCATCTGCGTGCCGATGCGCGCCTGGGTAACGGCTTCTGCCCGAACAACCAGAGCGCAACGGCGGTATCACTGAACGATATGTTCGGCGTACTGAGCCCGCTGCCGCGCGAAATCATCATGCGTACCGGGCATCTGCTCGCCGCGCGTGCTGCCGGCTACAAGCCGGTGACCGTGGACATCCGCGGCAACCAGGCGACCAACGGCGAATACCTGTTCCCGATTGCCAACGGCATTCTCGGCATGGGCGGCCTCGGCGGTATCGGCATGCCGGAGATGCCGGAAATCGATCTGACCAAGACCGCATTGCCGTTCTTCTTTACCTCGATGCCGTGGACCCTGGACCGGCGTCTGAGCCCGGGTGGTTGCAAGGACGGTTGCGAGACCACCCCGCAGCCGCTCGACCCTTATCCCTTCGAAGGCCTCGATCCGCGCACCCAGGCGGCGAATATTCCGGTCGGCCTCTATAACGATCCGAAATTCACCGCGGCACCGCTGAGCGATGTGCGCAACCGCATCCTGTCCCACATGACCCGCATCGGCACCGCCGAGCCGGCGGTGTATGACTTCAACGGCGATGCCAGCGTGCTGGCGTGGCCACCGGCCGATCCGGATGCGCTGCCGATCCTCGTTACGCCGCAGATCGCTTACTGTGCCAAAGGCGCAAGCACCGGCACCGCGACCAGCAATACCAGTTGCATGCAAGCCCTGTCGTCGCCGGTATGCACGCCGCCGCTGGTGCTGCAGAACGGTTCCTGCGTGCAGGCGCGGATTACGGTCGCTGCCGAAGCGCCGCCGGCACCGCCAACCTTCACCACGCCGGTGACGCCACCCGTCACGCCGCCGGTGACGCCACCCGTCACGCCACCCGTCACGCCGCCGGTGACGCCGCCGGTGACGCCACCTGTCACGCCGCCAGTGACGCCGCCGGCCATCGATGCCGTGACCATCAGCCGTGTGATGTGGGTGCCAATCGGTGGATTGCGCGGCCTGCGGGTGATTGCCAAATCCTCGCAGCCTGCCGGACCGGTCCCCAATCTGTTTGTCACCGCGTTTGACGGCGCCAATGTGCTGCTGCCGCAGACCAGGATGGTTCGGTCGGTGGTGCCCATTGCCACCGACGTCGGCGCGGTGCAGTGCTCGGTCGCGGATCCCTGCTGGCAATTGCCGTTCGATCTCAACGGAGTTCCTTTGATACGTATGCCGCGCAACGTCAAGCCAAGCTCGGTGGTGGTGCAGTCGAGCAAGGGTGGCACCGCGACGCAGTTGCCCACCAATAATCAATCGTTCTGATCGGGGGCACCATGAACCATACACGCAGCGCTGCCCTGAACTTCAATTCCGAGCAAGGAAACCCCATGTTTTCCAAACCAATCCCATGCATGCGTAGTGTGCGCAATACCGCGGCAGCCCTCGGCCTGATGATCGCGTCAGGCTTGACCCTGGTGCCGATGGCGGCGCAGGCCGCGACATCGGTGTCGATCAGCGGCGAGATTTCGCGCATCACCTTGACGACGCCGGGCGATTACTGGTCCGCCGGCACACTGGTGATCAGCGGGCAATACGTAACCATCCCGCGCAACCTGCTGATTGACCTGCCGGCCAACCGGCTGACCCTGTGGCAGTTGTTCAACCAGGCCTCGGCAGCGTGCAAGGCCCTGGGCGAGACCGGGCTGACCAGCACCGACCGTTGCAACACCACGGGCACCGGCGGCTACGCCAGCATTGCCGCCAACCGCACCAACGGTGGCAACATCATTGCCGGTGACATGCTGATCGACAAGGGGCAGGAGGTGATCACCGGCGCAGTCACCTACATCAATCATGATGAAGGCTACCTGCGCATCAACGGCATTCTCGGCGATCCCAATGTCGGCATGATGGCGCGGATGAACGATCCCACGTCGCGCCACACCGTGCAGCAGGGTCTCGGCTGTGTTGCCGGCAGTCCCAATTGCAGTGCTGACCCGCGTTTTACCAACGACCCCGACAACTACACCAACACCGCGGTGAACGGCTTTCCGATGTGCATTCCCAGCCGGGTGGCGCGGCCTTTTGCCGGTCTGCAGGCGCAGGGCGCCAATGCGGCAGATCCGAACTTCTCGCCCGCGGTACCAGCGCAGGTTGCGCAGTCGGGCGCGCTCGACCCCGCACGTGGGGATGTACTGTGCCTTGATACCAACCGCCCGGTCACGCCGAGCGGCCTGGTCAATGATTCGCGCTTCATGGCGCCGATCCGGCTTGGTGATGAGATCAAGCTGGAGGGCAACTTCGAGACCGTCAACGGTGTGCGCTTCCTGTCCTTTCACAGCTCGGTGACGGAAATCGCTCTCGAAACTCGGAAGAATCTGAGCCAGCCCGACTACGTGATGCCCGAAGAAGTGGAGCAGGACGCCCCCGGCTACGAGAACCTGCGCGCCCGCTCGCTGCTGATCGGCTTTTCGACGCTGTACCCGGATGTACTGCTGTGGACCCTGCACTATGATCCGGTCACCAACAGCCGCGTCGAGAAGCCCTGGGCTTCGGTGCGCGCCTGCGACCTGATCGGTGGCCTGGGGGACTGCAGCGCCAACGGCCTCGTCCCCGGCGTCGGCGGCTATATCTGGAAACTCCGTTACAACGTCCAATTTGCCGTTGGCGCACAGAAGGTTACGGATAACCCTTGCAGCAATCTGCGGGCCGAACCGCGTTTCGGCAATCCCGCCCAATTCTGTCCGGTCAACCAGAGCACACCGGCCGGCTCGATTGCCGAGCAGCTGGCCATCGTCAGTCCGATGCCGCGCGAAATCATTGCGCGTACCGGGCACCGGCTGGCCGCGCTGGCCGCCGGCTTCACGCCGACCACGGTGGACATCAAGGGCGCACCGGCGACCAATGGCGAGTACCTGGTGCCGCTGGGTGTCAATCTTGGCGGTATCGGTTTCCCCGAATGGAATGAGTTCGACCTGACCAAGATTGCCTCGCCCAACCAGTTCACCGGCCTGCCGTGGACACTGGACCGTCGCCTCAGCCCCGGTGGCTGCAAGGACGGGATCTGCGAGTCCACGCCGCAGCCGCTCTATCCCTATCCCTTCGAAGGGGTGGATCCGCGCCTGCAGGCACTTGGCTTGCCGACCGGCCCGTACAACGATCCGCGTTTCACCGCAGCGCCGCTAAGCGATGCGCGCAACCGCATCCTGTCCTATGTGACGCCGGTGGGTGGTACGGTTGATTTCAACGGCAACGCCAGCGTATTGGCCTGGCCGCCGATCGATCCGCCGACCTTCGCGGTGGCGGTGACGCCGGCAGAGACCTTCTGCGCTTCAAGCACCGGCAGTTGTGCGGCGACGGTGGCGCCGCCGGTATGCGTCGCGCCGCTGGTGTTGCGTAACGGCGCCTGCATGCCGGCAGAACTGCTGGCAGCAGCGCCGGCGCCGCGCAATCCGCCGGTGGTGCCGGTGGTGACGCCGGTGATTGCACCGCCGCCGGTGCCGGTGGTGACGCCGGTCGCGACAGCCGATACCGTGACCGTCGAGGGGGT
>CAJBYR010000089.1 GCA_903959855.1 uncultured beta proteobacterium | reverse complement strand
TCGCCCGGTTGTGTTTCTCGAATCCTCGTGTCGCCGCCAGCGTCATCTGCTTCATCAGTTCGTCCCTTGTGATCACAACTCCTTGTCTGACTCCATGACAAAGAAATCGTTCACAGTGTTTGTACCTTATTCAGTGTTTCCTTAAATGGCTGAGGGCGCGGCATCCGAACATGCGCAGCCGGATGAATGAACGCTACTACGATTTCATCGAGGCCGGCGAGGAGGAGCATCGCCAGACCGCCCTGCCGGAAGCCACCGGCGCCCACCCCGATGACCTAGCCGCCTTCCTCACCCGCCAGGGCATCGGCGACGCCACGGATGTGCTGCTGATCGACCTGTCGCTGTGCATCCGCTGCGGTAACTGCGAGGTGGCCTGTGCCGATTCTCATCAGGGTGCGTCTCGCCTCGACCGGGAAGCCGGCAGCGCGCTCGGTGCCCTTCATGTGCCGGCCTCCTGCCGCCATTGCGAGCATCCGCATTGCATGAAGGACTGCCCGCCCGACGCCATCCGGCGTTCGCCGGGCGGCGAAGTGCTGATCACCGACAGTTGCATCGGCTGTGGCAACTGCAAGGAGCATTGCCCCTATGGCGTGATCCAGATCGCGGCGATCGATCCCAGCCATAGGCCGCGCTCCTGGTGGCGCTCACTGCTCGGCACCGCCGAGGCGCAGCGGGATCGCGACGGGCTGCCCGCCAGGGCGGTGAAATGCGATATGTGCAAGGACGTCGCGGGCGGTCCGGCGTGCACCCGGGCCTGTCCCACAGGCGCCGCGCTGCGCGTCGGACCGATGGCATTTCTGGCCTACGCCAGGCAGCGATCCGGCGACCCGGTGCGGCCATTTCCCGGCGCATAGCGGCGTTCGATGCGCCGGCGCACCCTGCTCGAGTTCGCCCGCTTCCGTTACCTGAAGGTCGCGGCGCTGCTGCTCGCCCTGTCCATCGCCGCGTATGCGCTGGACCGGCCGCCTGTCGCTCCGTATGGTGGCACCTGGCTGGGCTATGCGCTGGGCACCGCCGCCGCGGCGCTGATGGTGTTCCAGTTGTGGCTCGGGGTGCGCCGACGTCACCACCGTGGTGGCGGCAGGCTGGAAGGCTGGGTTTCGGCCCATGTGTACCTTGGCGTCGCCCTGATGGTGCTGGCCACCCTGCATAGCGGATTCCAGATCGGCTGGAACATCCATTCGCTGGCCTATGCGCTGATGCTGGGAATGGTCATCACCGGACTGTATGGGCTCTACCTGTATCTGCGGATACCGCGCCTGATGACGGCCAACATGGGTGACGAGTCCTTCGCCGACCTGTTGCTGAAGATCGCGGATCTCGACGAGCGTGCGCGCGAACGGGTGGATCAAGTTCCTGGCGCGACCGGCGATGCCGTGATCGTGGCGATCGAGTGCACGACGGTCGGCGGAGGACTTTTCCGGCTGCTGAGCGGACGGCACCCGGACTGCCCGACGCGGCAGGCCCTGTTGCGTCTGCAGGAGCCGGGCGACGATCCGGATACCACCCGCGCAGCGCATCAACGCGAGCTGTATTCGCTCCTGCTGCGCAAGGAGTCGTTGCTGCTACGAGCCCGTCGCGACGTCGCCTACCGCGCCCGGCTCGACTTCTGGTTGTTCCTGCATGCCCCATTGGCCGTGGCGACTTTTGCCGCCCTGGTGGCGCATGTCGTCGCCACGCTGTTCTACCGGTGAGGCGGCGATGATCCGCTGCCTTCTGGTCGAGGTCACGCGCAACCGCAAAGCGCAGCCGATACGTATCGAGCGCGCCATCACGGCGGATTCGCTGCGGGTTGGCCGCGGTGCGGACTGCGCGATCCACCTGCCGGATCATCGGGTGGCGCTGCACCATGCCCTGATCCGCGACGCTGACGATGGCGGGCACTACCTCGAAGCGGAAGGCGGCAGCGTCGGCGTCGACGGCGAGTTGCGTCACGGCGCTGAGCTGGCGCCGGGAACCCGGATAGCGATCGGTCCCTATCAATTCGAGGTGGAAGTGCCGGTCGACGGGGTCGATCTGGTGCTTGCCGTCGAACTGCTGCATCGGCGTCCCCGGGAAAAGGCCATCCTCGAGCGCGCGCCGGCAACCCTGAGTGAGCTCGGCCTGTCGAAGCGATGCTTGGTGTCGTGGATGGGGGCCTTGATCGTGGTGGCCGGCCTGTTGCTGCCGCTGCTGCAGGCGGGCAGTCCGGCGGTGAGGCAGGCACTGGCGGGACTGCCGCTGAAGCCGATGCAGGCGTGGAACCCCGGGCCGCTGTTGTCCGGACACCAGGCCTTTGCCAGCGAATGCGACAAGTGCCACCAGCGGCCCTTCGAGCCCGTCGCGGATTCGGTGTGCGCCGGCTGTCACCAGGCCGTGGTCGCGCATGCATCGCCGCTGGTCGCGACGACGATGCGCTGTGCGCAATGCCATCGCGATCACAAAGGCGGCAAGGGCCTGGTGCAGGGCGATCGGCCGCTATGCGTCGGCTGTCACGAGGCGCTCGGGCGCCGCGCGGGAACTTCGCCGGCCGGTGTTTCCGGTTTCGCCGACGGGCACCCGGAGTTTCGCCTGAGCTTCGCCGCCCGGCCGGAGCAGCCGCGAGCGCGGCGGATCGCCCAGTCGGACCGGCGCGGTCTAGTCGAGGATTCCGGCCTGAAGTTCTCGCACAAGGCCCACTCGGGCAAGCTGCGGGTGCCGAGCGATCCGCAAACGATCCGCAACATGTCCTGCGCCGATTGCCACCAGGTGGATCGCGGAGGGCTGGGCTTCCGCCCGGTGACGATGAAGGAACATTGCTTCGATTGCCACAGCGAGAAGCTCGATTTCGATCCGCCGCAGGAGGCGTATCGACTGCCGCACGGGCCGGAGCGCGCCGTGATGGACGTGCTGGCGCAGCATTACCTGGCGCGGGCGCTGCGCGAAGACGTCCCGCCCCACCGCGACGGCGCCGCTGCCGCACCGGCAGCTCAGGTGGTTGCCGCCGCCGCGGCGAAGGCGCAGCGGGCATCGGTCGCACTGGTCGATGACATGGGCTGCGGCTTCTGTCACGAGATCGAGCGCAGCGGCGACTCTGGCGCATGGAAGGTGCGGCCGGTGCGCATCAACGGCAACTGGCTGCCGGCGGCGCGCTTCGCTCACGACCGGCACCGCAGCTTCGCCTGTGCGGATTGCCATGAGATCGGGCGCTCGGAAAAGAGCAGCGATGTTGCGATCCCTGACGTCGCCAGATGCCGCGAATGCCACGCCGGTGAAGTACCCTCCCGCGGCAAGGTGGCGAGCACCTGCGCCGCCTGTCATCGCTTTCACCAAGCGGCTGTTGCACAGCCCGAGCCCGCGGTGCCGGCCAAAGCGAATCGCTGAAGTTCAGCAGGCCCTGGCCGACGCCGGCAACGCCGTGTCGCCAGCGCCGACTTCCATGTGGCGGTCGCCGCTTACCTGTCCTCAGGACGGTAGAAATCCCTGAGCGAGGCGTAGCGCTCGGCCCGCGCCGTGCGTACATGCTGGATCGCGTTTCGCATCGGAATGCCGGCCTGGACCAGGGTTTCGGCGGCGATCAGCAGGCTGCTTTCGAGCACTTCGGGAATCACCTCGGTGGCCCCGGCGGCTTTGAGCTTGGCGACGTCCTTGTCGTCCGAAGTGCGGACCACGATCGGGATGTCGGGGCGCGCGGCACGCACGATGCGCACCACCCGCTCCGCCGAATGGGCCTCCGGGTAGGTGACGACCACGGCGCGGGCGCGGGCGATGCCTGCCGCCTGCAGCACCTCGCGCCGGTCGGCGTTGCCGAAGACGATGTTGATGCCCTTCGCACTGGCGTCGGCGATGCGTTGTGGATCGACGTCGAGGGCGATGAAGGGGACTTTTTCAATGTCCAGGAACTCGGCAATGCGCCCGCCGGTACGGCCGAAGCCGCAGATCACCACGTGCTGCCCCAGGTCCATGCTGTGCACCGCGATATTGTGAATTGCCGTGGCCTTGTGCGCCCAGTCGCCGCGCCCGAGGTCGCCGGACAAGCGGGCGGCGCGGTTGATCAGGAACGGGGCGATGAACATTGACAGCAGCATCGCCGAGAGCGTGATCTGGAATACGCCGGCGTCGATCAGCCGCAACTGGCGCGCCAGTTCGATCAAAACCAGGCCGAATTCACCGGCCTGCGCCAGTTGCGCTGCCGTGCGCAGGCTGGCGGCCAAGGGTGTTTTGGCGATCCTGGTGATCAGGAGCACCACCAGGGCCTTGCCGCTGATCAGCAATAGCACGGCAAGCAGCAGCTTGTGCAAATTGGCGAGCACGAAGTGGATGTCCAGCATCATGCCGACGGTGACGAAGAACAGCCCGAGCAGGATGTCGCGGAAGGGCCGGATGTCGGCCTCGACGTGATGGCGGTAGACCGTCTCCGAGATCAGCATGCCGCCGACGAAGGCGCCCAGCGCAAGCGAAAGGCCGCTGTGCGCGGTGACGAAGGAAAGGCCGACGACTATCCACAGCGTGGTCAGCACCAGTAGCTCGTTGGAACGCACGCTGGCGGCGGCATGGAAGATGCGGCCCATGATCTGCTGTCCCACCAGTACCAGCAGGCCCAACACGATGACGGTCTGCACGGCGGCGATGCCCAGCGAGCGCCAGAGGTCGTCGCCGGAGGCGGCGAGGGCGGGCAGCAGGATCAGGCAGGGGGCGACGGCGAGGTCCTGGAACAGCAGCACACCCATGGTCTGGCGGCCGGAGCGCGAATGCAGCTCAAAGCGATCGGAGAGCATGCGCGCGACGATGGCGGTGGACGACATGGCCACGGCGAGCCCGACCGCGATGCCGCTCTTCCAGCCCTGGCCGTAAGCCAGCGCGGTAACAACACCGGTGCCCAGTGCCGTCAGCGCCATTTGCGAGCTGCCAAGCCCGAACACCAGACTGCGCATCGACTGCAGCCGCTTCAGGCTGAACTCGAGGCCGATGGTGAACATCAGGAACACGATGCCGAACTCGGCAAAGCCCTGCACCTCGGTACTTTCGGACAGCAAGGCAAATCCATGGGGCCCCATGGCGATGCCGATCGCCAGATAGGCGAGCATGGAGGGCAGGCGCAGGCGGCGTGCCAATGCCACCGCCACCACGGCGGCGGAAAGCAAGATAAGAATCGACAGCAGGTTGGGGTGCATTGGGTGATATTAGCGGTTTGCAGCGACAGGCAATTTGACTTGGGTAAAATGCTCGGCAGTATCCCCCGCCCGCCGTGTCCCCAATGACCGAACCCGTGATCCAGCGTCGCCTGCGCTACGGCGAGTTTCTGAGCGCCGTGCGCGTCAGGCAGCGCCGCGTGAGCTACAAGGATGTGCATGCGGATGCCGGAAGTCGCCAGACGGCGCGCGGCCTGCGCCTGATCGACGTGCACCGCCTGCTGACCCCCTATGTCAGCGTGCGGTTTTTCGAGCAGTTGCGCGCCGTCGTGCCGCTGGCCCTGTTCCTCGCCCTGTTCCAGATTGCCGCGCTGCGCGCCGACGTGCAGGAGGGTGAGCTGATCGCCTTCGGCATGCTCGCGGTGATGCTGGGCCTGATGCTGTTCATGGACGGCGTGAAGTATGGCCTGATGCCGTTTTCCGAGAGCATCGGCTTCAACCTGCCGAATCGCTCGACGCCCGCCGTGGTGTTGGGCTTTGCCTTCCTGCTGGGGGGCGTCGCCACTTTCGCCGAACCGGCGATCGGTGCGCTGCGCGCTGCAGGCGGTGGCGTTGACCCGCTGCGTGCGCCCTGGCTGCATCTGTTGCTGACGCGCTACCCGGATCGGTTGGTGTTTGCCGTCGCGATCGGAGTCGGCCTCGCCGTGGTGGTCGGCATGCTGCGCTATTTCTTCGGCTGGCGCATGAAAACGCTGGTCGTCGCCACCTTGTTGCCCTGCCTGGCCTTGACGGCCTACGCCGGATTCGATCCGAAGCTGGCGCCCATTGTCGGCCTGGCCTGGGATTGCGGCGCCATCACCACTGGCCCGGTGACGGTGCCGCTGGTGCTGGCGCTGGGCATCGGCGTGGCGGCCGCCGCAGGACAGGAAGACAATCCGCTGGCGGGCTTCGGCATCGTCACCTTGGCCTCGCTGTTCCCTGCCTTTGCGGTGATCCTGGTCGGCATCGGCCTGGTCGGCGAAGTGCCGGATCCGGCGCTGCTGGCTCCAATAGTCGGCGCTGACGCTACGGTGGCCTGGTGGGATGAAACGCCCTTCGCCGAACTGGTCGCCGCGCTGCGCGCCATCGCGCCGCTGATCCTGCTGCTGTGGCTGGTGCAGCGCTTCCTGGTCGGCGAGTCGGTCAAGCAGCGCAACATCATCGCTTATGGCGTGGTGGTCGCCGTGCTGGGCATGGCGCTGTTCAACCTCGGCCTTACCGTGGGCCTGATCCCGCTGGGCAACCAGGCCGGCGCCACGGTGCCGGCGGCCTTCAGTGCCGGCATTGGAAGCGACCCTCTCTATCCGTACCCTATCGGTATCGGCTTGACCCTGGTTTTCGCCGCGACGCTAGGCTATGGCGCGACCATTGCCGAGCCGGCACTCAATGCCATGGGTGTAACGGTGGAGAACCTTACCGACGGCGCCTTTCCCAAGAAGTTGCTGATCCAGGCGGTGGCGATCGGCGTTGCGCTGGGAATCGCCGTTGGCGTGGCCAAGATTGTCTTCCATTGGTCGATCCTGCCCTTGCTGCTGGCGGGATACACGGTGGCGCTGGCCGGCACGATCTGGTCGCGCGAGGAGTACGTGGCCCTGGCCTGGGACAGTGCGGGCGTCACCACCGGACCGGTCACCGTGCCGCTGGTGCTGGCGCTCGGCCTCGGCCTGGGCAAGGCGGTTGGCGCGGCGGAGGGTTTCGGCATCCTGGCGATGGCGTCGCTGGGGCCCATTGTGTCGGTGCTGCTGGTCGGATTCTGGATTCAGCGGGGCGCGCAGCGCGCCGCGCGCGGAGAGGTATAGGGCATGAGACAACGCGACGAAATCGTGGTGCTTACCGATGCGGTGCTGATCACCTGCATTGTCCAGCGTGGTGTCGCCGATACGGTGGTCGATGCGGCGACGGAGGCCGGTGCGCAGGGTGCGACGATCTTTTACGCGCGTGGTACCGGCGTGCGGCAAAAGCACCTCGGCGTGCTTGGCATTACCGTGAATGCGGAAAAGGAAGTCATCTACATCGTGGCGCCGGCCGACCATGCCGACCACATCTTCGAGCGTGTATATGTTGCGGCCAAGCTCGATACTCCCGGGATGGGCATGATCTACATGTCGCCGCTGGAGAAGATGGCAACCTACGTGCCACCAGAAATTGCCGCGCGCTTCGGTCACCATGGCTGAAGCCGGACGACTCCCGCCGCTGCGGGGCGAGTATCGCGTCATAACCTGCATCATGCCGGCCGGTGGTGGCGCGGAGGTGATGGCGGCGCTGCGCCGTGAATTGGGTGTGATCAGCACCAGCCTGCACCACGCGCGCGGCATCGGCACGCACAGTTTGCGGCATCGCGTGTATTCGGATGAAAAGCAGGTGCTGACGGTGGTGGTCGAGGCCGCGCAGGGTGACGCCGTGTTCGAGCTGATCTACTTCACCGCCGGTCTCGATCTGCCCCATGCCGGCATGGTGATGATGGGCAAGGCCTTTCGTGCCGCCGGCCTGGAGCGGCCGGCGCCGGGCGAGGACGTACAGTAGGCGCCGGGCTTATTTGACGACGGTGACCGGGCAGGAGGCAAGGCGCAGCACTTCCGTGGTTACCGAGCCCATAAGCGCGCTGCGCAGCGCGCCCGCACCTTGCGTGCCGATCACGATGGCATCTGTCCCGGTTTCATCGGCACGACGTGCGATGGTTTCCGGTACGGGGCCGATTGCCACTTCAGGTGCGTAGGCCACGCCGGCGGCATCGAGTATCGATCGGGCCGAACCCATGGCATCGCCGCCCCGGGTTTCCTGCATGGCCTCGATTTCACGCGCCGGCATGTGGCCCAGGACTTCCGGTGCGTCTATGGGAGCCTGCACGTTGAGCAGTAGTATTTCGTAAGCTGGGCAGCCTTGTGCCATCTTGACGACGTGGCGCGCCACCCGGGCGGAATGTTCGGAACCGTCTACCGCGAGCAGAATCTTCATGGCGATACCTTGTTTTCGGGACAAGGCAGTTTAACGCATTGCCGGTGTGTTGCCCCGTTGCCCGGCGCGGCCGCACGGCCTTGGACTGCTACAATCGGCACACAAAAAACGAAGGAGAGGTTGATGGCTCACCGCTTTGTTTCGGCCCTGCACGCAATCGGGCGGCATGTGGTTCCCGTCTTGATCCTGCTGGCGGCGCCGGTGGTTGCCGCGGCAGATGGCGGTCCGAGTTCGCCGACAGTAGCGGGCATCCCGGTTGATTTCATCCTCTTTGCTGCGACCCTGCTTGGGGTCGCGCTTTTCCATCATTACGTTTTGCAGGTGGCCTTGACCGGGCTGGTGACGATCACCGCCTACAAGGTCATGTTTACCGGTTTCAAGACCGGCGCCGGCATTGCGGGGTTCGGCGTGCACATGGCCCACGAATGGGTACTGCTCGCCAACCTCCTGGGCCTGTTGGTGGGCTTCGCGCTGCTGGCGCGGCACTTTGAGGACAGCGGCGTACCCGAAGTCCTGCCGAAGCTGCTGCCCGAAGGCTGGATGGGCCCATTCATGCTGCTGGTGATCATCTTTGTCCTCTCCGGCTTCCTTGATAACATCGCCGCTGCGCTGATCGGCGCCACGGTGGCGGCCAGCGTGTTCAAGCGCAAGGTACATATCGGTTACCTCGCCGCCATCGTCGCCGCCTCGAACGGCGGCGGCGCCGGTTCGGTGGTCGGAGACACCACCACCACCATGATGTGGCTGGACGGCGTCAGCCCGCTCGATGTGCTCGAGGCCTATGTCGCTTCGGCTGTCGCGCTCGTGGTGTTCGGTATTCCGGCAGCGCTGATGCAGCATAAGCACATGGCGATCAGCCGCGATTTCCAGGCGGCGCACCACATCGACTGGGCACGGGTCGGCATCGTGGTCTTCATCCTCGTCGCCGCCATCATCACCAATGTCACGGTAAACCTGAAGTTCGCCGCCGCGGCCGAACATTTCCCCTTCCTCGGCGCCGCAATCTGGGTGGCGTTGCTGGTCGCCGTACCGCTGCGCAAGCCCGAATGGAGCCTGATTCCAGGCGCCTTCAAAGGTTCCGTATTCCTGCTGTCGCTGGTGACCTGTGCCTCGATGATGCCGGTCGAGAGCCTGCCGCCCGCATCCTGGCCAACGGCGCTGGCCCTGGGATTCATTTCCGCCGTATTCGACAACATTCCGCTGACCGCGCTGGCCTTGAAACAGGGCGGCTACGACTGGGGCTTCCTGGCTTACGCCGTCGGCTTCGGCGGATCGATGCTGTGGTTCGGTTCTTCCGCCGGCGTCGCGGTGGCCAACCTGTTCCCGGAAGCCAAGTCGGTCGGGCAGTGGCTGCGCCACGGCTGGTTCATCCCCATCGGCTACGTGGTCGGGTTTTTCGCGCTGCTGGCGCTCCTTGGCTGGCATCCGCACGAAAAGCACAAGGATGCCCCGGCGGCTGCGGTCCAGGTGCAAAAGTTGGCGCCTGCCGATGCACCGGCGCCGGCTCCGGTCGGAGCGCCGGGCTACCAGTAAGAATCCATCACCTGGCCGGCGGGCTCCAGCTCACCGGTGCCTTGCGGATGGCCTCGACCGCCGGGTGGCGGATGCGCCGCTCGTTCGATATCGCGTAGTACTGTTCGCGGACCTCGTCCAGCACGCCGACCGGCTCGGCACCGAGTTGCGCGGCGATGTCGGGACCGAGCACCGAAGGTGCCGGGAAAAGCCCAATGCCGGCGCGGCCGAAAGTGGTGAGCAATGCGCTGTCTTCGAATTCACCGACGATCAGCGGTGTGACATCGATGGTTTCCAGCCAGCGTTCGATCTGCCCGCGCAAGGCGTTGCCGCGCGTCGGCAGCAGCATCGGCGCAGCGTTCAGGTTGCCCGGAAAGCCCGTGCGATACCGTTTGGCCAGGTCGGGTGCGCCGAACAGCGTGATTTCGTAGTCGCCCAGCGGGTGGCTGAACACCTTGAGGTTGCCGCCGTGTGGGGCTTGCCGGTCGATGAGCACGACGTCGAGACGATGCAGCGCGAGCTCGGCGAGGAGCGTGTCGAATTCGCCCTCGCGACAGACCAGCCGGACTTGCTGCGGCAAGTGGAACACCGCCTCCATCAGGCGGTAGGCGATCAGCTTGGGCAATGCATCGGAAATGCCCACGGCCAGCCGTAGCGTGTTCGTTGCGTCGGTTTCGCGCAAGGCGGCATCCATGCGCTCGCCGAGCTGAAAGATCTGGTCGGCGTAGGCCAGCGCCAGACGGCCGGCTTCGGTGGGCACCAGGCGCCGCCCCTGGGGCGCCAGCAAGGCCTTGCCCAGCGATTGCTCAAGGTGCGCGATCTGGGCGCTGATCGTCTGCACGGCGACGCCCAGGCGCCGCGCCGCGCGCGTGACGCTGCCTTCCCGGGCGACGACCCAGAAGTAGCGCAGGTGGTGGTAATTCAGGGCGGCGGCTTTCATTTTCGTATTTTACGAAGTTACTATTATGTTTTGTTCGCTTTGTTCGAAGCTTGAATTTCCCTAGAATCGCCGCATCTGGGTTGCGCATGCGGCACAATTGCGCCGTCCGGCCACTTGGCCGCCGCACTGCGATTCCGGGAAACCACATCTCTGGGAGATAGCAATGAAACGTATCGTGTTGTTCCTCGTCACCAACCTGGCCGTCATGCTGGTGCTTTCGATCGCCGCCAGCGTGCTGGGCGTGAACCAGTTCCTCCACGCCAACGGCCTCAACCTCGGCATGCTGCTGGCGTTTGCTGCGATCATGGGCTTCGGCGGCTCCTTCATTTCGCTGCTGATGTCGAAGATGATGGCCAAGTGGTCCACCGGCGCCCGCATCATCGAGGCGCCGTCGAACTCGACCGAGTTCTGGCTGGTCGAGACTGTGCGCAAGCAGGCCGAAAAAGCCGGCATCGCCATGCCCGAAGTCGCCATTTACGAGGGCGAGCCGAATGCCTTCGCCACCGGTCCCTCCAAAAACAATTCGCTGGTCGCGGTATCGACGGGCCTGTTACAGGGCATGAGCAAGGAAGAAGTCGAGGCGGTGCTGGCCCACGAGGTCAGCCACGTCGCCAACGGCGACATGGTGACGCTGACGCTGATCCAGGGCGTGGTGAATACCTTCGTGATCTTCCTGTCGCGCATCGTCGGCTACCTGGTCGACAGTTTCCTGCGCCGTGGTGATAGCCAGTCCTCCGGTCCCGGCATCGGTTACACGATCACCGTGGTGGTCTGCGACATCCTGTTCGGCATCCTGGCCAGCATCATCGTCGCCTGGTTCTCGCGCCAGCGCGAGTTCCGTGCCGATGCCGGCGCTGCCCACCTGATGGGCTCGCCGCGGCCGATGATCAATGCCTTGGCGCGCCTGGGCGGCATGGCGGTGGAACCGCTGCCGAAGAGCCTGGCGAGTTCCGGCATCGCCGGCGGCCCGGGCTTCATGGCACTGTTCTCCAGCCATCCGAGCATGGAACAGCGCATCGCCGCACTGCAGGCGCAGGGTCGCTGATGCGCCGCCGGCCAGCAGGCCGGCAAAGGCTCCCGCATGTCGCGGGAGCCTTTTTGCTTTGCGCCGCCGCCGCCCCGGCCTGGGCGGCGGGTTCGGATGTGGTCGGCATCAACCTGCTCTGGCTGGCGCTGATCCTGATGAGCGCGCGCCTGTTCGCGCCGCTGGCGCAGCGCATCGGCTTTCCTGCGGTGCTGGGCGAACTGCTGCTCGGGGTGGCGCTTGGCAACCTCGCACTGCTGGGCTTCACGGGGTTCGAGGCCATCCCCAAGGACCCGATCATCGCCTTCATCGCCGAACTCGGCGTCATCGTCCTGCTGTTGCAGATCGGCCTGGAGACGCGGCTCGCTGACTTGATCAAGGTTGGCCCGCGGGCCTTTGCTGTCGGTGCGGTCGGCATCGTGGTGCCCTTCGCGCTGGGCACCTGGGTGGTCGGGCCGTGGTTGCTGCCGGGGCTGTCGCACAACGCCTACCTGTTTCTCGGCGCCACGCTGTCGGCGACGTCGGTGGGCATCACCGGCCGGGTCTTCCGTGACTTGGGCAAGCTCGACACGCCGGCGGCACGCATCGTGTTGGGCGCTGCCGTGATCGACGACGTGCTCGGCCTGGTGATCCTCGCCGTGGTCTCCAGCCTGGTGCAGGCCGGCTCGGTCAGCATCGGCCAGGTCGGCGGCATCATCGCCCAGGCGGTGATCTTCCTTGCCGGCTCGATCTGGATCGGGCGCATGATCGCGCCGCATTCCAGCCGCTGGCTGGCGCAACTCGATGCCGGGCCTTCGATGCTGTTTGCCCAGGTGCTGGCGACCGGGCTGTTCCTCGCCTGGCTGGCGCATGCCATCGGCCTGGCGCCGATCATCGGCGCCTTTGCCGCCGGCCTGTTGTTCGAGCCGATTTTCCTGCGCGACTTCGACCGCCCGGCCATCGTCCGCGAGATCGAGCCGCTGCTGCCGCAGGGCGAGCCGGGCCTGGCCGAACGCCTGCGGCCGATCCTGATCAAGCATGGCGGCCACCAGCATGAGCACATGATCGAACCGATTGGCTATTTCTTCGTGCCGGTGTTCTTCGTCCTTACCGGAATGCAGGTGGACCTGAAGACGCTGGCCGATCCGACAGTGCTGGGAGTCGGCGCCGGTGTGACGGTGGCGGCGATCGTCGGCAAGCTCGCGGCGGGTCTCGCGGCAGGGTCATCCGGGCGCTGGCTGGTCGGCTGGGGCATGGTGCCGCGCGGCGAGGTCGGACTCATTTTCGCCATGGTCGGCAAACAGCTGGGTGTCATGAACGAGGCGATGTTCTCGGTCATCGTCATGATGGTGATCCTGACCACGCTGGTGACGCCGCCGGTATTGACCGTACTGCTCAAGCGCCAGCAGTAAGGTGCGCTGGGGCGCGTCGCTATAATTCGCGCCTTACTTTCGCGCCGCCACTGCCGTGTCCGATCGCCT
>CAJBYR010000088.1 GCA_903959855.1 uncultured beta proteobacterium | reverse complement strand
GGGGCTGTGGATATGTGGATAGCTCGCCTGACGGCGACCTCCCCACATACCCAAAGCCCCGCCAAACGCCAGACCTTTTTGAATTTGGATTTCAACGTCAAAACCGCTCGCTCAGACTCATACCTGGATTGGAATGGACTTGCTTAGCTGGTCCGGGTGGCGAGCACGGTGGCGTCGATCTCTCCCTTGGCCAGGCGCAGGTAAATGCTGTCACCGGTTGTCAGCAATCTCGCATCGGAAACGACATCGCCATTTGCATCGCGAACCACAGCGAATCCGCGCGCAAGGATGGCCTCCGGGTTCAGGTGGCTGAGTGCATCGCCGATCCGGTCGAGGGTTGCGAGCCGGCTGGCCTGTTGGCGGCCGAAACTTGACGCTAGCTGCTGCCACAGCAGCGTGATCCGCGCCGTGCGGATATCGGTGCGGGGGCTTAGGCGAGACAGATCCATTGCACTTTGCTGCAAACGGGAGCTTTGCTCTGCAAGCAGGCCGGACATCGACGCTGTCAGGCGTGAGGCAATCAATTTCAGCGACTCTGTGGCCATTTGAAGGCGCATTGCGGGGTGTAGCAAGTGCAACGACAGCCGGTCAAGTGTTTGCTGAGCGCTTGCCAGTTTGTGTGCGGTGGCACGTGCAAGCGACCTTTCGAGTTCCCTGACTTCAGCGGCGGCATCCTGCCAGCCCTGAGTCGCCAACTCGGCTGCCGCTGTCGGCGTCGCTGCGCGCAAATCGGCGGCAAAATCAGCAATCGTTACATCGGTTTCGTGGCCAATACCGCTGATGGTCGGCAGCGGACAATCGGCAAGTGCGCGGGCGACGGATTCGTCGTTGAAGGACCAGAGATCCTCGATGCTGCCGCCACCGCGCACGATCAGAAGGACATCGGCATCCATGCGGATGCCGGCGGTCCGGATGGCCTCGACGATACTCACTGCCGCTCCGTCCCCCTGAACTGCGGTTGGATACAGAATTGTCGGCAGATGTGCGGCGCGGCGTCCGATTGCCGCAATTGCGTCCTGCAACGCAGCGGCCTGTGGCGAACTCACAATGCCAATCGCACGTGGAAAGCGAGGTATGCGCCTTTTCCGATCGGCGGAAAACAGGCCTTCAAGTTCGAGGCGCTCCTTTAACCGTCCGAAGGCTTCGAAGAGTTTGCCAAGTCCGGCGCGCCGCATGCCTTCGACGGCCAACTGGAATTCGCCACGTGCTTCGTAAAGGGTAACCAGCGCGCGAACTTCAACTTGCTGACCATTTTCGAGTCTCCACGGAATGGCTTGTGCGCGGGATCGGAACATTACGCAGCGGGCTTGGGCGGATTCGTCCTTGAGCGAGAAGTACAGGTGTCCGGATGCTGCACGCGTCAGGTTTGATACTTCTCCTGTCACCCATAGCAGGGGGAACTCACGCTCAAGCGAAAGGCGAACCCGTCGATTCAGTTCGCTGACCGGCATGACTGCACTTGTGTCATTCATGGCGGGTCAAAATGGGCATCCAAAACGTCATGAAAAAATTCTAGCGCACATCCGGCGGTAGCCTTTCCGGGAAATTGCCGTCGCCGCGAGAACTGAGAGCCGAATTGTTGCTAGCAATATGTTTTTACTAGATATTTGTTGCTCAAATTCTGTGCGACAACTCGCTTGGCCATGAAAACATAGCCGGATGGATGGGGTCCCTGAGCTTGATCCACAGGCTTATCCACAGAAACTGTGGATAAGCGATACCGTTTGCGGTGCTTGCATGACGAATACCCGGAGGCCAATACCCGGAGGTTGCCGAATCCGACCAGTCGGGCTAAAGTGCGCCCTTTCCCGGTTCGCGGAGTTTCCCCTGTGTTTTCGATCATCCAGGCCGCTGGTTGGCCCATCTGGCCCTTGCTGTTGGCGTCCGTGATTGCTGTTGCATTGATCATTGAACGGGCCGCAGCACTTCGTCGTACCAAGATAGTTCCTCCCGGACTTCTGCAAAGTGCTGTTGCGAACTATCGCCAGCATGGGATTTCCGAGGATCAACTGTTGCGATTGGAAGGCAGCTCCCCGCTTGGCCGCGTCCTGTCCGCAGGAATGCGAAACGCGGGGAGCTCGCGCGAGATCATGAAAGAAGCGATCGAAGAAGCAGGTCGAGGCGTCGCCCATGAACTCGAGCGCTTTCTGACATCCCTGGGAACAATCGCATCGATAGCGCCGCTGATGGGACTTTTCGGCACAGTCGTAGGCATGATCGAGATCTTTGGCTCGCCGACGGCCTCGGGAAACAATCCCCAAGCTCTGGCACACGGCATTTCAGTGGCCTTGTACAACACCGGATTCGGTCTGATCATCGCCATTCCGGCGATGATTTTCTATCGCCACTTTCGTGCGCAGGTCGATGGCTTCCTGGTCGAGATGGAACAGGAAGCCGTGAAGCTGGTGGAGATCATGCAGGGTCAACGCAAGTAAGGCCGAGGACATGAACTTTCAGCGTGGTCGTCATCGCGAGGAACTTGAGATCAACCTGATCCCGATGATCGACGTCTTGCTCGTGATCCTGATTTTCCTCATGATCACCACGACGTACTCGAAATTCTCCGGACTTGAAATCAATCTCCCAACGGCCGATGCTCCGCAAAACAAGGAGCAGCCGAACGAGATCAACGTCGTGGTGACTGCCGCCGGAGATATCCTGGTTAACAAGGCTGCACTCGGAACCCGTGACATTGTTTCGATTGCCAATGCGATGAAGCGCGTTGCAGGCAGTGGCAAGGAACCGGTGGTGATCATCAATGCAGACGCGAAGGCAGCGCACCAGAGCGTCATTGACGTCATGCAGGCCGCGCAACAGGCCGGACTGTCGCATATATCCTTTGCCACTCAGCAGGCGCAGCGCTGAGGAAGTACTTCTCGCTGCCTGGCGGCAGCGCGGGTTGGCAGCTTGCCTGCTTTTCCCTTTCTCGCTGGCGTTTCGCTTTCTCGCCGCGATTCGACGAATAGCCTATAGATCCGGACTTTTGCGCAGGGAGCGATTGCCGGTTCCTGTCGTGATCGTTGGCAACATCACGGTGGGCGGAACCGGCAAGACTCCGCTGGTGATCCATCTTGCGAGGGCACTTTCCGAACAGGGACGGCGACCGGGGATAATTTCCCGCGGCTATGGCGGCGGTGCGGTGAATCCGACAGAAGTAAAGCGAGATGGCGATGCGACCGTGGTGGGCGACGAAGCGCTGGTGCTTGCGCGACATTGTGGGTGCCCTGTATTTGTCGGTTGCGATCGGGTATCGGCAGGCCGGGCAATGCTATCGGTCTACCCGGAATGCGATGTGATTCTCGCCGACGACGGGCTTCAGCACTATCGTCTGGTGCGGGATGTTGAACTGGCGGTGTTTGATGTGCGTGGCCTAATGAATGGATGGGTCCTGCCTGCGGGCCCCTTGCGCGAAACGCTGAGCCGTTTGGCGACCGTGGATGCTGTGATTCTCCATGAAAACGCCGTCGCGCCAGCGCCGACTTTCAGCCGCCCGGTGTTCTCGATGCGGCTGGTCGGGGCTGGCTTTGGTCTCCTGAATGACCCTGCGCAAACCTGCACCGCCGAAGACCTGACCGGATTGCGTTTGCATGCCGTAGCCGGAATAGGCGCGCCTGGCCGCTTTTTCGACCATTTGCGGGCGATGAACCTGGATTTCGTCGAGCATCCGTTCCCCGACCACCATCGGTATGCCGCCAGCGATCTTCAATTTGTCGGTGATGCGATCCTGACTACGGAAAAGGATGCCGTAAAATTGGGGGCATTAAGATTGTCTATGCCGGTCTGGGTACTGCCCGTTGCCGCACACGTGAATCCCGACCTGGGTTCTTTCGTACTGGAGAAGCTGAATGGATGTCCGCCTGCTTGAAATACTGGTTTGTCCGGTCTGCAAAGGTCCGCTGGAAAACAAGGCAAGTGCATCGGAACTGGTTTGCAAGGGCTGCAAACTGGCCTACCCCGTAAAGGATGATATTCCGGTGATGCTGGAAGATGAGGCGCGCCCGCTCTCCGCTGAAGAGATCTGATGCCGTATCAGATTGTCATTCCCGCGCGCTATGCGTCTACCCGCCTGCCGGGAAAGCCGCTGGCGGATCTGCGCGGGAAGCCGATGATCGTAAGAGTTATCGAGGTGGCGCGGCGTACGCGCGCCGCAGGCGTCTGGGTGGCAACCGATGACGAACGAGTGGCCGAGACAGTAAGGCAGCATGGTTTCGAGGTCGTCATGACCCGGGCCGATCATGCCACCGGGACTGATCGGATTGCCGAAGTGGCCGAGATCCTGGAATGGCCTGACGCTGCGATCGTGGTCAACGTGCAGGGTGACGAACCGCTGATCGATCCCGGGTTGATCGATGCCGCTGCGTCGGCGTTGATGAATGATTCCGGCGCCGCTATCGCCACTGCCGCTCATGCGCTCGAATCAGCAGAGGACTTCTTCAATCCGAACGTCGTCAAGGTTGTATGTGATGCGAACGGCCGCGCCCTGTACTTCAGTCGTGCGCCCGTGCCTTGGGATCGTGACTGCTTCGCCGCCGGGCGGGACGAACTGCCTCCAAACCTGGGCGCGCGCCGTCACATCGGACTGTATGCGTATCGCGTCGAATTTTTACGCCGCTACGGCAAGCTTGAATTGTCGCCGCTGGAGCGAACCGAGTCGCTTGAGCAACTGCGTGCGCTTTGGCATGGTTACTCGATCCGCGTGATTGATGTTGCCCACGCTCCCGCTCCCGGCGTCGATACTCCGGAAGATCTGGAGCGCGTAAGGCAGCTGTTTGACCGCGCTGGCAATTCAGCGTAAGTTGTGTGAAAGCTTTATAAGCCATTGTGGTTAAATACTTTTTTGGAGAAAGTCATGAAGTTGATCCTCTTGGGAGGGCCGGGCGCCGGCAAGGGAACGCAGGCTGCGTTTATTTCCGAAAAGTTCGGAATCCCCCAGATTTCTACCGGCGACATGCTGCGTACGGCGGTCAAGTCGGGTTCGCCCATGGGAATCGAAGCCAAGAAGGTCATGGATTCGGGAGGCTTGGTTTCCGATGACGTTATCCTGGGGCTGATAGCTGAGCGTTTGAAGCAGCCTGACTGTGCCAAGGGCTTTCTATTTGACGGATTCCCACGCACCATTCCGCAGGCGGAAGCGTTGCGTGCCCAGGGCGTGGAACTGGATTACGTCCTGGAGATCGACGTCAGCGACGAGGAAATCATCCGCCGCATGGGTGGACGCCGTGTTCATACCGGATCGGGCCGGACCTATCATGTGGTGTTCAATCCGCCCAAGGTCGACGGCAAGGATGATCTCACCGGCGAAGCTCTGATCCAGCGCGATGATGACAAGGAAGAAACGGTGAAGAAGCGTCTAGCCGTCTATCACAGCCAGACGAGCCCACTGATTGAGTATTATTCCAAATGGTCGGCCTCCGGTGCCAAAGGGGCGCCGAAACACCGCCAGGTGTCTGGTGTGGGGTCGCTTGACTCGATCAAGGCCGCCGTCTTTGCGGCATTGAACTGAGGCCTTTCACGTCCCGTTCATCGCAAAGGAAGATTTGTGACCAGTCATATTCGACGCATCGCGGTATGTACCGGTGGCGGTGACGCCCCTGGCCTGAACGCTGTCATTCGCTCGGTCGTGATTGCCGCGGCAAATCGGGGCTGGGAATGCTATGGTATTCGTGATGGCTTCAATGGCATCATGTTTCCCGAGCGCTATCCTGAGGGGGGCGTGTTCCGCCTGACGCGCGAGCGCGTGCGCGGCATCGGCCATCTGGGTGGCACGATTCTCGGTTCTACCAACAAGGGCAACCCGCTGCATTTTCCGATGAAAATGCAGGATGGTTCAACACGCGACACGGATCGATCTGATGAGATCCTTGAATTCTTTGCACGCAAGGAACTCGACGCACTGGTATCGATCGGTGGTGACGGCTCGCTGACCATCGCGAACGCCCTCCACCTCAAGGGGTTGCGAGTGGTCGGGGTGCCGAAAACCATCGACAATGACCTCGACAAAACTTTCACGACCTTCGGTTTCGACACTGCCGTGGCTTTTGCCACCGAGTGCCTTGATCGCCTGCACAGCACCGCTGAAAGCCATCAGCGTGTCATGGTCGTCGAAGTCATGGGGCGCTATGCTGGATGGATTGCCCTGCATTCCGGGATTTCCGGTAGTGCCCATGCGATCCTGATTCCTGAAATTCCCTTCGATATCGACAAGGTCGCAGCCAAGATTCGCGCACGCGATGCGGAAGGGCGCATGTATTCGCTCGTGATAGTTGCCGAGGGCGCCGAGCCGATCCACGGCCATCGTGAAATCCTTGCGCCGGCTGAAATCGGCCATGCCGAGCGTCTCGGCGGCGTTGGCGAGCGGGTGGCCCGGGTGCTTGCCGACAAGACCGGCAAGGATGTGCGTGTTGTGGTGCTTGGACACCTGCTACGTGGTGGCAGTCCGACCTCCTTCGATCGACTGGCTGCAATGCGTTTCGGTAGTGCTGCCGTGCGCGCGCTTGAGGAGGGCCATTCTGGCGTGATGGTGGCCCTTGGATTCCCCAACGTGAATTATGTCGCGCTTGAGGAGGTTGCCGGTCGCATGAAGGCGGTACCACTTGACAGTGACACGTTGCAGACCGGCAGGGATCTCGGCATCAGTTTCGGCGATTAGGCGCCGGGCTTCAGGATCCTGGCCACCTTGTTCAGCCGCAGGCGGTAAGCGTCCGGCATTCCCGAGCCCAGTAGCGGACGCAGATATAGGCGGAAGGCGTCCGTGACGTCGGTACCGTTCGCGGCAATGAATTCGTCTTCCATGACTCGCGTTTTGCCGGCAACGCTTTCCAGGGGCACCAGCTGGTAATCGACCGAATAGAAGCCGGTGCGCTTGATCGCCACGGATCCGTCCTTGTCGCCCCACATTGCGTATTGCACGGCCTTCTCGCCGACTTCGCGTGCCTCGCGCTGATCGACATCCGACACGCAACCCATGAATGAGCGCTGCAGGTAACCGAAGGTGTCGCCGCGCACACGCTTGATCCCGAGCTTGTTCTTGACCTGGTTGCAAAGCAGATCCGCGAGCCCGCCAGTGCCGGACAACTGCATGTTGCCGTGGGCATCGCGTTCGATTTCAGTAGCCAATTGCGAAATGATGGGCATGCCTTTTTCGTCATGGATGCCTTCTGATGCGGCGATTACGCAGCGGCCGTATTTTTCGTAGGTCGCCTTGACGTCCATAAGGAACTTGTCGACGCTGAAAACACGCTCCGGCAGATATATCAGGTGCGGGCCATCGTCGGGAAACTTCTTGCCCAGCGCCGAGGCTGCGGTGAGAAAGCCTGCGTGGCGTCCCATCACTATCGCCAGATAAACACCGGGCAGCGCGGCATTGTCGAGGTTGGCACCCATAAAGGCCTGGGATACGAAGCGCGCCGCCGATGGAAAGCCGGGAGTATGGTCGTTGCCGACAAGATCGTTGTCGATCGTCTTCGGGATGTGGATGCAGCGCAGGGGGTATCCGGCGCGGCGCGCTTCCTCGCTAACGATGCGTACCGTGTCCGAGGAGTCGTTGCCGCCGATATAGAAAAAGTAGCCGATCCCGTGTGCCTTGAGTACCTTGAATATTTCCTGGCAGTACTCGAGGTCCGGCTTGTCGCGGGTGGAGCCGAGCGCGGATGACGGCGTACAGGCCACCATCTCGATGTTGTGGCTGGTTTCCTGCGTCAAGTCGAGGAATTCTTCGTCGACAATGCCACGAACACCATGGTACGCGCCATACACGAGTTCGACGTTGCGGAACTTGCGAGCCTCCAGCACGACTCCCGCCATGGACTGATTGATGACGGCGGTGGGACCGCCGCCCTGGGCAACCAACACTTTTCCGAGAGGCATGACTTTGCGTTCCTTTTCCTTTGACCCGGACCGAGTCGTGAATTTAGTCGTAGAGCACGCGTGCGGTACTCACTATAGCGGTCAACCCCGCCTTCGAGCATCCAGTTGCCCGATAGAAATATTAGACAAATTAAGTTGCCAGCGCGGTTTTGCCCATGCGTTTTTCATTAGATTTCAAGCAACAAAACCATTTTCAAGCTTTCGCTTCGACAGGATGTGGTGATAAAATTATATGTTTAGTCCATCAATTATCAGGGGGAGTTTATGTCAGCAGGACTGATGTTTGCGCTGGTTTGTGCCTTGGCCGCCATCGCCTACGGTTGGATCGTAAGCCAGTGGATTCTGGCCCAACCGGCGGGCAATGACCGCATGAAGGAAATTGCCGCAGCCGTTCAGGAAGGCGCTCAAGCCTATCTGAATCGCCAATACACGACGATCGGTGTTGTCGGCGTCGTACTTGCAGTAGTGATCTGGGTTTTTCTCGGAACGACTACTGCGGTTGGCTTCATTATTGGTGCCGTACTCTCGGGTGCCGCAGGCTACATCGGCATGAACGTATCGGTTCGCGCCAACGTACGCACGGCCCAGGCTGCAACTGTCGGCCTCAACGAAGCACTTAATGTTGCCTTCAAGGGCGGCGCGATCACCGGTATGTTGGTGGTTGGCCTCGGTTTGCTTGGAGTCGCCGGTTACTACGCCGTGCTGAAATGGCACCTCGGCGCCGGCGCAAGCATGGAAGCCATTATTCATCCCCTGGTCGGCCTCGGTTTCGGCTCCTCGCTGATTTCGATTTTCGCCCGTCTGGGCGGCGGCATCTTCACCAAGGGCGCTGACGTTGGCGCCGATCTGGTGGGCAAGGTTGAAGCCGGCATTCCCGAGGATGATCCGCGCAATCCGGCCGTGATTGCCGACAACGTCGGCGACAACGTTGGCGACTGTGCCGGCATGGCCGCTGACCTGTTCGAGACCTACGCCGTGACCACCGTCGCGACCATGCTGCTGGGTGCGCTGTTGCTCAAGGCCAATCCCGTGTTCGCCGAACAGGCCGTCATCTATCCGCTGGCCCTCGGCGGCTTTTCGATCATTGCGTCGATCATCGGCGTGATGTTCGTCAAGGCCTCGCCCGGCGGCAAGATCATGAACGCCCTGTACCGTGGCCTGATCGTTGCCGGCATGCTGGCACTGGTTGCCTTCTACCCGATGACCACCTGGCTGGTCGATGACCACCTGCTCGACAGCATGCTGAACATCAGCGGCGGGTCGCAGATGCGCCTCTACGGTGCGGCGGTGGTCGGTCTGGTGCTCACGGGCCTGATGGTGTACATCACCGAGTACTACACCGGCACCGAGTTCAAGCCGGTGCAGCACGTTGCCGAAGCGTCGACGACGGGACATGGCACCAACATCATCGCCGGTCTCGGCGTATCGATGAAGGCCACTGCCTGGCCGGTGCTGTCCGTGTGTGGCGCGATCTGGGCCTCCTACGTTCTGGGTGGCCTGTACGGCATCGCCATCGCCGCGACGTCCATGCTGTCGATGGCCGGCATCGTCGTCGCACTCGACGCCTACGGTCCGATCACCGACAACGCCGGTGGCATCGCCGAGATGGCGGAAATGCCGGAATCTGTCCGTGGCATCACCGACCCGCTCGACGCCGTCGGCAACACAACCAAGGCCGTGACCAAGGGCTACGCCATCGGTTCTGCCGGTCTGGCGGCCCTGGTGCTGTTCGCCGACTTCACCCATGGCCTCGAAGCACTCAAGCCCGGCGTCAAGTTTGTCTTCGACCTGTCCGATCCGGCCGTCATCATCGGCCTCTTCATCGGCGGCATGGTGCCCTACCTGTTTGCCGCCATGGGCATGGAGGCTGTCGGTCGCGCGGCTGGCTCGGTCGTAGTTGAAGTTCGGCGCCAGTTCCGGGAGATCAAGGGCATCATGGAAGGCACGGCCAAGCCCGAGTACGGTACCTGCGTTGACATGCTGACCAAGGCCGCGATCCGCGAAATGATGATCCCCTCGCTATTGCCGGTGCTGGTTCCGGTGGTTGCGGCGGTTGTCATGAACATGCTGATGCCCGCCGTTGGCGGTGTCGGCGCCGGCGTTCGTGCATTGGGTGGCGTACTGATGGGTACCATCGTCACCGGCCTGTTTGTGGCGATCTCGATGACCACCGGCGGTGGTTGCTGGGACAACGCCAAGAAATACATCGAGGACGGTCACTTTGGTGGCAAGGGTTCCGAGGCACACAAGGCCGCCGTTACAGGCGACACCGTGGGCGACCCGTACAAGGATACGGCCGGCCCCGCAGTGAACCCGCTGATCAAGATCATCAACATCGTCGCTCTGATGATCCTGCCGCTGGTGGTGTGATCTCCGGCGGTTTCACCCAAACGACGGGTAGCCTTCGGGCTGCCCGTTTTTGCTTGGGCCTGGCATTGCTCCTGTGCTTCTCGCCCGTGCAGGCGCAGTTGCTCCAGCCCGAAGGGGCCAGCGGCTTTGCTCCGCATCCGGCTGCAGTCGGCAGGCGCTACATGGCCGTGACCGCCAATCCGCATGCGACAGACGCAGCGCTTGAGATATTGCAACTCGGTGGAAATGCGCTGGATGCCGCCATCGCTGCACAATGGGTGCTCAACATCGTCGAGCCGCAATCCTCCGGTATTGGCGGCGGCGCATTTCTTCTCCACTGGGATGCCGCCACCCGGCGGATTCAAGCTTGGGATGGTCGCGAAACCGCGCCGCGCGCAATTGCCCCCGACTTCGGACGCCGCTCCGATGGCAGTCCGGCGCCATTCTTCGACATGCTCGCCAGCGGCAAGGCTGTGGGGGTACCCGGTCTTGTCGCCACGCTTGAGGCGGCACACCGCAAGCACGGCAAGCTGAAGTGGCAACGCCTGCTGGCTCCCGCAATACGGCTTGCCGACAACGGCTTTCCCATTTCGCAACGGTTATTCGTGTTGCTGCGTGATGATCCCTTGCTGCGCCGGGACGCTGCAGCCTTTGCGCTCTACTACGAGAGCACTGGCGAACCCAAGGCGACCGGCAGCCTGCTGCGCAATCCTGAACTGGCGGCAATGTTGCGACGCTTGGCAAGCGAAGGCAGCGCGGCCCTGCATCGCGGAGATGTTGCAGAAAGCATTTCGGCAGCGGTCGAAATGCGCGGCGGGCAATTGAGTCTCGACGAACTTCGTGACTATCGCCCTCGAGAACGTGAAGCCGTCTGCGCCGGTTACCGGCGCTGGCGCGTCTGCGGCATGCCTCCACCGTCTTCCGGCGGGATCGCCGTCCTGCAGATCCTTGGCATCCTCGAACGCAGCGGACTTTCTCCTGGCGGTCCTGAGCGTCCCGAGGCGGCGCACCTGTTTGCAGAAGTGGGACGGCTGGCCTATGCCGATCGGGCGCGCTATGTCGCCGATCCGGATTATGTCGTAGTGCCGTCGCGCGAACTGTTGGCCGATGACTATCTGCGACAACGGGCACGGCTGTTGGATCCCCGGAAGGCCCGAGGTATGGCGTTGCCGGGTCAGCTTGCATCAAGCCATTCGCAGGGCGACGGCGACTCGCTGGAGATACCCGCTACCACGCATATGTCCATAGTCGATCAGGACGGAAACGCGGTAGCGCTGACCAGTTCGATCGAGTCCGTTTTCGGAAGCCGCATCCAGGTCGCCGGCTTCCTGCTCAACAACCAATTGACGGATTTTTCGCTTTCGCCTGGACGCGATGGCAAGCCGGTGGCCAACCGCGCCGAACCGGGCAAGCGGCCGATGTCATCGATGTCGCCAACACTGGTGTTCGACGCGAAGGGGCGGCTGCATGCGGTACTCGGTTCGCCCGGCGGCAGTCGCATCATCAACTATGTCGCGCGCAGCCTGCTGGCTCTGCTTGACGGCGGTATGGATCCTGCTGCGGTGCTGGCCCTTGGTCATGTCGGCAACCGCAATGGCGTCACCGAGGTCGAGCAGGGCCGGATCGGGCAGGGCCTTGCACGGGAGCTGGCGCTGCGCGGCCACGAAGTTCAGTCGCTCGACATGACCAGTGGCTTGCATTTGGTTGTACGCCGTGACGGCCATTGGGTTGGTGCCGCCGATCCGCGTCGTGAGGGTTCGGCTCGTGGCGAGTGATCAGGCCGACCGGCGACGGAAATCGCGCAATCGGAAGCCCAGCAGCCAGAGCGTGGCGAAATAGGCGACAATGCCGCCGCTGACTACGATTGCCAGGTGCAGCGCCCGTTGTGCCCCACTCATCGCCAGCCACACTACATCCTTTCCTGCGCCAAACCAGAGCACGCTGCCGAGGACCATCATCGCCGCCAGCAACCGCAGCCCGAAGCCGCTCCAGCCTGGTTGTGGCAGATAGGTTTCGTTGCGGCGCAGGCCGTGCCAGAGCATGAAGGCGTTGACGCATGAGGCAAGGCCGATTGATAGCGCCAGACCGGCATGTTTCAGCCAGCCGATGAAGGCGAGATTCATCGCCTGAGTCAGCAATAAGGTGAAAATTGCGATCTTCACCGGTGTGCGGATGTCCTGCCGGGCGTAGAAGCCGGGAGCCAGTACCTTCACCAGGATCAGACCGGTCAGCCCTACCGAATACGCGACCAGCGCTTCACGTGTTTGCAACACATCGTTGGCCGTAAAAGCACCATACTGGAACAGGGTCGACAACAGCGGCACGGACAGGATCGCCAACGCCAGCGCGGCCGGTAGCGTCAGCATGAGCGTCAAGCGCAAGCCCCAGTCAAGGAGCGCCGAAAATTCCTTTGTGTCGCCGCTGGAATGGGCTTTTGCCAGGCTGGGCAACAGGATGGTGCCCAGTGCTGCTCCCAGCAGTCCGGCGGGGAACTCCATCAACCGGTCCGCGTAATACAGCCAGGAGACGCTACCGCTAACCAGGAAGGAGGCGAAGACAGTGTTGATCAGCAGGCTGATCTGTGCGACTGATACGCCGAGCACGGCCGGCGCCATCAACTTGAGGATGCGCTGCACGCCTTCGTCGCGCCAGGCAGGATCGAACCGCGGCAACATGCCGATCTTCGCCAGGGCCGGTACTTGTATCGCCAGTTGCAGCGCGCCGCCGATGAACACCGCCCAGGCCAATGCCATGATCGGCGGATCGAACCAGGGTGCTGCCAGTAGCGCCATGCCGATGAAGGCGACGTTAAGCAGGACCGGCGTAAAGGCAGGCAGTGCGAAGCGGCTCCAGGTATTCAGCACTCCGGCGGCCACCGCCACCAGCGACATGAACAGGATGTAGGGAAAGGTGACCCGCGTCATTTCCACGGTCAGTTCGAACTTGGTGGCGTCCGCCGCGAAGCCGGGTGCAGTCACGGCGATCAGCAGCGGCGCGCCGGCCATGCCCAGCGCGCTGACGCCGATCAGGATCAGGAACAGCACGCTGCTGACGCGGTCGATCAGGGTTTTGGTGTCGGCTTCGCCGCGGCGGTTGCGGTAGTCGGCGAGCACCGGGACGAAAGCCTGCGAGAACGCGCCCTCGGCAAATAGTCGTCGCAGGAGGTTGGGCAACCGGAATGCGACGAAGAAGGCGTCGGTCATCATCCCCGCGCCGAAGACCCGGGCAATGACGAAATCGCGTACGAAGCCCAGGATTCGCGAGAGCAGGGTCATGCTGCTGACCGTGGCCAGGGCGCGCAATAGGTTCATTCCGGTATGGTAGCCGGGATGGATCTTGCAGAAGCCGCTTGCAATGGGTGAAAAGCCCTTTTATAATCCCGCTCCTTTCCCCGTTCTACCGGATTACCAAACATGGCGAATACCGCCCAAGCCCGCAAGCGTGCCCGTCAAGCGACCAAGCAGCGCGCCCATAACATGAGCCAGCGCTCCACCCTGCGTACTGCAATCAAGAAGGTTCGCAAGGCTATTGATGCCGGCGACAAAGCCGCAGCACAGGCGGTGTTCAAGGAGTCGCAAAGCGTGATCGATTCAATTGCCGACAAAAAAATCGTGCACAAGAATCTGGCTTCGCGCCAAAAGAGCCGCCTCTCGGCTGCGATCAAGGCGCTCTGACCGCTCCGGCCCTCGGGCTCGGCAAAAGGCTGCCCCCGGGCAGCCTTTTTGTTTTGGCTGAACCGATTAAAAATGCAGAAGGCATCTCGATAGCTGCATACGAACCTGAAAAAATCCGCACAAAATTATATAAATAGCTTGAATTTGATGAATTCACTGCATATACTTTCTGGACTTCATTGAAGTGAAAGGGATTTTATGCATTCCCACCGGTTTGTGAAATATGCATTCAAGATCAAGACGCGGCTTGGCGTGGTGGTGGACAATTTGATGATCCACGGCAGCGACGAGCATGATGCCCAGCGCAAGCTGCGCCAGATGTACCACGGCTGCCAGATCATCGAATGCGTCTGCCACCACGGTAGCGTACGTATACCCGTGGCCAGCTTCGAGGAAATCGCGAACATCATCGTTCGCTAGGCAACAGCGGGACGGTCGTCGGGGCTTCTGCTCAGAGAAAGCGCGCCGCGCGCAGTTCCCGCATCAACTCAAGGTAGTCTTCCGCCCCCCGGCAGTTCGGTTGGTGGGCGAAGATGTCGCGATTCACTGCCGGTGCCTCGGCTACCGCAACGTTTTCCGAAATCACTGTCTCGCAAAGTTCAGCGCCGAACTGTTGCCGCAGGCGCTCCTGTACCTCGAAGCTCATCTTGCGCCGGCGGTCAAAGCGGGTCAGCAGATAGCGCCGTTCTATGCGGCGTTTGAGTACCGGTTCCAGGGCTTTCAGCGTGTGCTCGATCTGCAGTGCCCCACGCAGCGAGAGGAAGTCGGAAGATACCGGCACCAGCATGCGGTCGGCAGCGAAGATCGCATTGAGCGAGAGTACGCCAAGGAACGGGCAGCAGTCGATCAGCACGCATTCCTCAATGCCCGCGATTTCCAGCGCTTGCAGGCCGGCGTTGAGGCGGTTGAGGATGGTCGGACCCTTGCCGAACACGGAATCGACCTTGATCAGTTCCGCATGGGCCGGGATCAGGCGCCCTATGCCTTCCCAGGTGACGGCCACATCGTCCAGCGGCCGGTTGTCCTGATAGAGGGCAAAGACACTGTTGTGCGCCTCGGTCGGCGCGCTGCCGTGGATCGATGTCAGATGTGCTTGCGGGTCAAGATCAACCAGTAAAGCGGACAGCGATTCGCGCGCCGCCGCCGCCGCAAGATTCAGCGCCGTGGTGGTTTTGCCGACCCCGCCTTTCTGGTTGAAAACCGCCATCCGCACAACCGCGAACCTCCATGTCCTGTATCTGTACAGGGGCTACGTTTTCACTTAGTATAGAGGCGTTTTCAAGCACGGCGGCCGCGTTGCTCCTCGGCCGCCGTATGTTTTTTTGCATGGAGCATTTGGTTTCGGCCGTTGCGCTGGACGCTGATGAGGCAGGCGCCAACCTCCACCGAAGCCGCGTTTTGGCGGAGATCACTCGTGCCGCATCTGATGAACACCTACGGGCGATTGCCGGTCGCCTTCACTCATGGCGAAGGCTGTCGTCTTTTCGACGAGCAGGGCAAGTCTTACCTGGACGCCCTCGGCGGCATCGCCGTGAATACCCTGGGTCACAACCATCCGCGCCTGACGGCCGCGCTGGGGGCGCAGGTGGCGCGCCTTATTCATGTATCCAACATCTATCGTGTTGCCGAAGCCGAGGTTGCGTCCGATCGCCTTGCGGCCATATCGCGCATGGACGAGGTCTTTTTTTGCAACTCCGGGTGCGAAGCGAACGAGGCAGCAATCAAGCTCGCGCGCATGTACGGCCACCAGCATGGCGTGGAGCAACCCGCGATCATTGTCATGGAGCACGCCTTCCATGGCCGCACCCTGGCGACACTCTCAGCCACCGGCAACCGCAAGGTGCAAGCAGGCTTTGAGCCGCTGGTCGCCGGCTTTGTACGCGTGCCTTTCGACGACTTTTCCGCCATCGAACAGGTCGCAACGCATAACCCGAATATCGTCGCCGTGCTCTTTGAACCCATCCAGGGCGAGGGCGGCATCAACATCGCCCACCAGGACTATCTCCGTGGCCTGCGCAAGATCTGCGACGACAAGCAATGGCTGTTCATGGTCGATGAAGTCCAGTGTGGCATAGGCCGTACCGGCGTCTGGTTTGCGCATCAGCGCGCCGGCATTATTCCCGATGTCATGACTCTGGCCAAGGGCCTCGGTTCGGGTGTGCCGATCGGTGCCTGCCTTGCTGCAGGACGTGCTGCCGGCGTGTTCAAACCCGGCAACCATGGATCGACTTTTGGCGGCAATCCATTGGCCTGCGTTGCTGCATTGACCACGCTCGACGTCATCCAGTCCGATAATCTCATGTCCCGTGCCACCACTTTGGGCGATGCAATTCGCGGCGGCTTGCGCGACGGACTGGCGGGTGTTGCCGGCATCGTCGACATTCGCGGCGACGGCCTGATGATCGGCGTCGAGCTCGACCGTCCTTGCGGCGACCTGGTCAAGCAGGCGCTGGCGGCCGGCCTGCTGATCAACGTCACCGCCGACAAGGTCGTGCGACTCTTGCCGCCGCTGGTGATGAGTGATGCCGAAGCTGCGGAACTCGTGGCCATGCTGAGCGCCCTGATCAAAGAATTCCTCGGAGCCTGATCATGGCGACGACGCGGCATTTCCTGCAACTCAAGGATCTCACGCGCGAGGAACTCGATTACGTCTTCGAGCGCACCCGCATCATCAAGGCCCGTTTCAAGGCCTACCAGCGCCATTGGCCCTTGCAGGACCGTACGCTGGTGATGATCTTCGAGAAGGCCAGCACCCGCACGCGCCTGTCCTTCGAGGCCGGCATGCACCAGCTCGGCGGCTCGGCGATCTACCTCAACACGCGTGATTCGCAGCTTGGGCGCGGCGAGCCGGTGGAGGATGCCGCTGAGGTAATCTCGCGCATGAGCGACATCGTCATGATCCGCACCTATGAGCAGGGGATCATCGAGCGCTTCGCCAGCCATTCGCGCGTGCCGGTGATCAACGGCCTGACCAACGAATATCACCCCTGCCAGATCCTCGCCGACATTTTCACCTTCATCGAGCATCGCGGTCCGATCCAGGGCCGGACCGTGGCCTGGGTCGGCGACTCCAACAACGTCTGCAACACCTGGCTGCAGGCCGCCGAGATCTTCGGCTTCCGCGTCCATGTATCGACCCCGCCCGGTTACGAGATTGAACCGGAGCGTGCCGGCCTTCATGGGCGCGAGCACTTTCGCGAGTTCGCCGACCCGATGGAGGCTGTGCGCGGCGCCGACCTGGTCACCACCGACGTGTGGACCTCGATGGGCTTCGAAGCCGAGAACGAGGAGCGGATGCGCGACTTCGCCGACTGGCAGGTGGATGGCGAGATGATGCGCGCCGCCAGGCCCGACGCCCTGTTCATGCATTGCCTGCCGGCGCATCGCGGTGAGGAAGTGGCGGCCGAAGTCATCGACGGCCCGCACAGCGTGGTTTGGGATGAAGCCGAAAACCGCCTGCATACGCAGAAGGCTTTGATGGAATTCCTGCTTCTCGGCAGGGTAAATGATTGAACGCAGAAAATCTGCACGACAGGGAAACGAAATGAGCGACAAGAGCAAAGTGGTGCTTGCCTACTCGGGCGGCCTGGATACCTCGGTGATCCTCAAGTGGTTGCAGGACACCTATCAGGCAGAAGTGGTGACCTTCACCGCCGACCTCGGGCAGGGCGAGGAACTCGATCCGGCGCGGGCCAAGGCGATCAAGCTCGGCATCAAGCCGAAGAACATCTTCATCGATGACTTGCGCGAGGAGTTCGTCCGCGACTTCGTCTTCCCAATGTTCCGCTGCAATACCGTCTATGAAGGCGAATACCTGCTTGGCACCTCGATCGCGCGGCCGCTGATCGCCAAGCGCCTGGTCGAGATCGCGAAGAAGACCGGTTCCAATTCAATCTCGCACGGCGCCACCGGCAAGGGCAACGACCAGGTGCGCTTTGAACTCGGCGCCTATGCCCTGATGCCCAATGTCAAGGTCATCGCGCCGTGGCGCGAGTGGGACCTGCTCTCGCGCGAAAAGCTGATGGCCTATGCCGAAAAGCACGGGATTCCGGTCGAGATGAAGCACAAGAAGGGCGGCTCGCCCTATTCGATGGACGCCAACCTGTTGCACATCTCTTACGAAGGCCGCCATCTCGAAGACCCTGCGGCCGAGGCAGAGGAGTCGATGTGGCGCTGGACGGTGTCGCCGGAAAAGGCGCCGAACAAGGCCGAATACCTCGACATCGAATTCAAGGCCGGTGATCCCGTTGCGCTCAATGGCAAGAAGATGAAGGCACACGATCTGCTGGCCATGCTCAACCAGCTTGGCGGCAAGAACGGCATCGGTCGCCTCGACCTGGTCGAGAACCGCTACGTTGGCATGAAGTCGCGCGGCTGCTATGAAACCCCCGGCGGCACCATCCTGCTCAAGGCGCACCGCGCCATCGAGTCGGTGTGCCTCGACCGCGAAGTGGCCCACCTCAAGGACGACCTGATGCCGCGCTACGCCACGCTGATCTATAACGGCTATTGGTGGAGCCCGGAACGCAAGGCCCTGCAGACCCTGATCGACCATACCCAGCAGCCGGTCAATGGCTGGGTGCGGCTCAAGCTCTACAAGGGCAATGTCATTGTCGTCGGCCGCGATTCGAAGACCGATTCGCTGTTCGACCCGACCATCGCCACCTTCGAGGACGACGCCGGCGCCTACAACCAGAAGGACGCCCACGGCTTCATCCGCCTCAATGCCCTGCGCATGCGCATTGCGGCCAATCGTGCCGCGGGTCGCGAGGGCAAGAAGAAAGGCTGAGCGCGCAGACAGGACAGGCGGCGATGTTCGGCATCTCCGAGGAGCAACTGGCAGAGTTCGGCATGACCTTCGGCCTCGGGGCCTTCATGCTCTTCATGCTGTTCATCATCGGCCAGCTGGCATGGAGTTCCAAGGCCGGCAAGCTGGGTACCTTTGTGCTTTTCTTTGTTCTGTCGTTCGGCATGCTCGGCTTCATTGCCAAGTTCATCATTCAGAAACTGTGGGGAATCTAAATTGCCAATGTTGAAAACTGAGTTCGAAAACGTATCGGTGGTCAAGAAGGCCAATGTCTATTTCGACGGCAAGTGCGTCAGCCACACGGTGCAGTTTGCCGACGGCACGAAAAAGAGCGTCGGCGTGATCCTGCCGGCGACGCTCACCTTCAATACCGGTGCTCCCGAGATCATGGAAACCGTTGCCGGCGCCTGCCGCTACAAGCTCAAGGGTGAGGACTGGAGAAGTTGCGCCGCCGGGCAGAGTTTCAATGTGCCGGGCGATTCGTCATTCGAAATTGAAGTGACCGGCGAGCCCTACCACTACGTCTGCCATTTCGGCTGAATACGGAGACTGCCATGCCTTCCTTCGACATCAGCTCCGAAGCCGATATCGTTGCGCTGAAAAACGCCGTCGATGTCGCCGGTCGCCACATCGGCAACCGCTACGACTTCAAGGGCAGCTCGGCCCGCGTCGAACTCAACGAGAAGGACAAGCTGATCACCCTTCATGGCGATTCCGAATTCCAGCTCAGCCAGATCAAGGACATCCTGTTTCCCGAGATGGAGAAGAAGGAACGCGAAAGCACCAAGCGGCTCGACCATGGCCCCTTGCAGTCGGTCGGCGGCAACAAGTCGAAGCAGGTGCTGACCATCAAGGTCGGCATCGAGCAGGAACTGGCAAAGCAGATCGTCAAGCTGATCAAGGACAGCAAGCTCAAGGTCCAGGTCAGCATCCAGGGTGATGCCGTGCGCGTCACAGGTGCCAAGCGCGACCTGCTGCAGGAAGCCATCGCGCTGGTGAAGAAATCGATTACCGACTTTCCCCTTCAGTACGGCAACTTCCGCGACTGATTCGCCGTAGCGTCGGCGCCGACTTTCAGCCTTTGAGGCCGGCGCACCAGCGCGTGTAAAGCCGGTCCGCGACGACGCGCATCGCCGCGATGCGCGCTTCCATTCCGTCCTGTATCTGTTCCGGCGTCTGCACCGAGGCCGAGGCCGGCACGCCCTCATCTGCCCAGTGCCGGCACCAGCTTTCGATCATGGTCGGCGTCATTTCGACATGGCATTGCATGGCGAGATGCGGCCCGCGCAGGAAGGCCTGGTTGGCGCAGTGCGTACTGCCGAGGATGCGCGTGGCGCCCGCCGGGATGGTGAAGGTCTCGCCGTGCCAGTGGAAGGCCTCGAAGCGTGTAGTGTGGTCGAGCCATCCGGCCGCATCCGCCGCCCCGGTAGCCGCCACTTCGCCCCAGCCGATCTCTTTCACCGGGTTGCGGCCCACGGTGCCGCCGAAGGCCTTGGCCATCAGTTGGCCGCCCAGGCAATGGCCGATCACCGGAATGCCCCTGGCGTCAGCCGTGCGGATCAGTTCCAGTGCGGACGGAATCCAGGGTAGATCGTCATTCACGCTCATCGGCCCGCCCATGAAGCACAGCCCGGAAAACTCCTCGGTCGATGAGGGCGGATATGCGCCCTCATCGACCTTGAACAGCCGCCAGGGCAGGCTTTGACGGTCGAGGAATGTGGCAAAATAGCCCGGCCCCTCGCCGGGGCTATGACGGAAGATCGCGATCGGTTTCATGCCGGAGTCACTGGATAACGCAGACCCGAATTCTAGCGGAGCGCTGCTCGCGCTCATGCGGCGTCGATTCAGCGAAGGCACGGTCGCGCCGCCGGTCAGCGAAACGTCCCTGCGCGACAACGACCGCCAGCTTGTTCCCGCCGCGGTCCTGGTTCCCGTGGTGGTTCGCCCCACCGGCCCCACCATCCTGCTCACCCAGCGCACCGCCCACCTGCGCGACCATGCCGGTCAGGTCAGCTTTCCCGGCGGCCGCTGCGAGGAGAGCGACGTGTCGGCCGAAGCCACCGCCTTGCGTGAAGCCGAGGAGGAAGTCGGGCTTGATCCGGGGCAGGTCGAAATCCTCGGGCGACTGCCCGAATATCGCACCGGCACGGGCTTCGTCATCACCCCTGTGGTCGGTTTCGTAACGCCGCCGCTCAACCTCAAGCTCGACGACTTCGAGGTTGCCGAGGTTTTCGAACCGCCGCTGGCATTCCTCCTCGACAAATCCAATCACCAGCGCCAGACCATGGAAATTCGCGGCCAGCGCCACGAGTTCTGGGCCATGCCCTGGCAGGGCTATTTCATCTGGGGTGCCACCGCCGGCATGCTGGTGACCCTGCAGCACTTCATCTTTGAGGGCATCGAGGCGTGAGTCTATTCACGATCATTGTCACCCTGATTCTTGAGCAGTTCCATGCCTTGCCGATCGAGCGCGCCGTGCGTCGGCCTTTGGCGCGCCTGGCGGCACAGCTCGAAGACAAGTTCAACGACGGCGGGCGCAGCCACGGCGCCCTCGCCTGGGGTATCGGCGCCGCACTGCCGGCCTCGCTGCTTTCGCTGCTCTACGCGATCCTGCTGTACTACCAGCCCTTTGCCGCTTTCCTGCTGGGCGTCGCCACGCTGTATCTGACGGTGGGTTTCCGCCAGTTCAGCCACTTCTTCACCGGCATCCATCTCGCTCTGCGTCAGGGCGAACTCGACGAGGCACGCCGCCTGCTGGCTGAATGGCGCGGCCGCTCCGGCGATCGCCTGAGCTCCGGCGATGTCGCGCGCCTGGCGATCGAGCAGGCGCTGGTCGACTCGCACCGCCATGTCTTTGCGCCGCTGCTCTGGTTCGCCCTCCTGGGCCCCGCCGGCGCCTTGTTCTACCGGCTGTCGCACGGGCTGGACGAGCAATGGGGCAAGCGTAGCGAAATCGAATTCGGCGAATTCGGCCAGTTTGCCCGGCAGGCGTTCCATTACGTCGACTGGATACCGATCCGTGTCACAGCCGCCTCGTTTGCCGTAGTCGGTGATTTCGAGGGCGCCGCGCATTGCTGGCGTACGCAGGCTGTAAGCTGGCCGGAGGCCGGCTCCGGTATACTGTTGTCCAGTGGCGCCGGTGCCCTCGGCGTGCGCCTTGGCATGCCGGTGCACGATGCGATACCTGAAACGGGCGACGTCGGCGATCGCCCCGAACTGGGGTTGGGTGAAGATGCCGACCCCGATTTCATGCAGAGCACGATAGGCCTGGTTTGGCGCAGTCTGGTGCTCGCTTTGCTGGTGCTGGCCCTGATCTGGGTTTCCGGATGGGTCGGCGTTTGATTCATAAAATACAGGAGTGTTTCGCAATGGCTGACAAGAGAGAAGTCGTAGTACTGAGCGCTGCGCGTTCCGCGGTAGGTACCTTCAATGGGACGCTGGCCGGCATGGAACCGGCTGACCTTGGGGGCCTGGTCATCAAGGAGGCCATCGCGCGCTCCGGCGTCGATCCCAAGGCCATTACCTTCGCTACCGTCGGCAACGTCGTCCCGACCGAGTCGCGCTACGCCTACGTCGCGCGCAATGCCACGATTCAGGGTGGCATGACCATGGAATCGGTGGCCTTTGCCGTCAATCGCCTTTGCGGCTCCGCACAGCAAGCCATCGTCAGCTCGGCCCAGGCCATCCTGCTGGGCGACGCCGACTTCGCCATCGGTGGCGGCGTCGAGTCAATGTCGCGCGGCGTGTACATGTCGCCCGCGATGCGTTCCGGTGCGCGCATGGGTGACACCAAGATGCTCGATTCCATGGTTTGCGCCCTGACCGATCCGTTCGGTGTCGGCCACATGGGGGTCACCGCCGAGAACCTGGCCAAGAAGCACGGCTTCACCCGCGAGCAGCAGGACGAATTCGCCTGCGAATCGCAGCGCCGCGCAGCGGCGGCGATCGCCGCCGGCTATTTCAAGGAACAGATCGTCCCCATCACCATCAAGGGCCGCAAGGGTGACGTCGTGTTCGACACCGACGAGCACGTCAAGGCCAGCACCACGATGGAAACCCTGGCCAAGATGAAGCCGGCCTTCGACAAGGCCGGTACCGTCACCGCCGGCAATGCTTCTGGCATCAATGACGGCGCCGCCTTCCTGGTACTGGCCGATGCGGCCAAGGCCGCGGCCGGCGGGCACAAGGCGATGGCCCGCCTGGTGGCCTACGGCATCGGCGGTGTGCCCAACGACGTCATGGGCGAAGGCCCGATTCCCTCGACCCGCATCGCGCTGGCCAAGGCCGGCTTGAAGCTCGACGACATCGGCGTGATCGAGTCGAACGAAGCCTTCGCCGCGCAGTCGCTCTCCGTGGCCAAGGTGCTCGGCCTCGACCCGGCGAAGACTAACCCGAACGGCGGCGCCATTGCCATCGGCCACCCGATCGGTGCATCCGGCGGCGTGATCATCACCAAGGCCCTCTACGAAGCCAAACGCGTCGGCAGCAAGTACTGCCTCGCCACCATGTGCATCGGCGGCGGCCAGGGCATCACCACGATCTGGGAAATGCTCTGATCGAGCGGTAGCGCTTCAACAAAAAGCCCGGCTTCTGCCGGGCTTTTTGTTGCTATTGCCGTACTTCCATCCGCAGCGGCTTCATCAGCGCCGACTTTCAGTCGCGACGTCGGGCAGGGATGCTAGTGACATTCATATCCGGAACCGATTCACGCTGGTGCTCATCGAGCGGGCAAGGTCTTCCAGCTGGGCCGCCGATACCGATACGCGTTGCACGACGATGCTGGTTTCCTCGGTCATTTGCGCCACTCCCTCGACGTTCTGCGAGATGTGCTGATTGGCCAGATTCTGTTCCTTGAGGGATAGCGTAATCTCGTTGGCCGCACTGAGGACACGATCCACTCCGCGCTGGATCTGATCCATCGAGTCACCCGCGCGGCGTATCAGCGCAACCCCGGCCAGCATCCGGTCACTGCCCGCTGAAATTTCGGAAACGGCGGTGAGCGTGCCTTCGCGGACCGCGTCGACGGTGGCTCGGATTTCGTTGGTGGCGCTGGAAGTGCGTTCGGCCAGCTTGCGTACTTCATCGGCGACGACGGCGAATCCGCGGCCCTGTTCCCCGGCGCGCGCGGCCTCGATGGCGGCGTTGAGGGCCAGCAGGTTGGTTTGTTCGGCGATCTCCCGGATCACATCGACGATGCGGGTGATCTGCCCCGACTGCTCGCCGAGCGCGGTGACGGTTCTGGCCGTGTCCAGCACCTGGTTGGCAATGCGATCCATCTCATTTACCGCTTCGGATACGGTCGCCGAACCGGCTACGGAAAGTTGCTGCGCGTCTTCGGCACTGCGCTGCACGTGTTCTGCGTTGGTGGCGATCACGCTGGTCGACACCGACATCTGCTCGATCGATGCCGCCATGGCGGCGGTTCTGTCATGTTGCGCGACGGCGGCCGTCGACACTTGCGCGGCCGAGTTCGAGAGTTCCGATGCCGCCCTCGTCAGCAGGCCGGTAGCATCGCCGATGCGAGTGATGAGCGCGCGCAGACCATCCTGCATGTCGCGCATCGAGCCCAGCAGGCTGGTGCTGCCGGTTTCCGCGACGGTGATTTCCCGGCTCAGGTCGCCCTTGGCGATGCCCTGCGCGATCTGCGCAACGTCGCCGGGCTCGCTGCCCAGAATGCCGATCAGCAAGCGATGGACAATAACGCCGGAGCCGATCGCCAGCAGGCAGACCACCAGCCCGAGAATCAGCGCCTCCGTCTGGGCGCGGGCAATTCTTTCTTCCGCCAGCTGCGCCGAGTCGCTCATGGTTTTTCGTACCGACTTTTCCAGGGCCTCCAGCTTGGCCGTCAGTTGCTCGGCGTTTGCATCGAAGCCATCGCCGGGTCGCTTCATCAACTGATTGCCTGCGGCACGTCCGTTGGTGATGTAGGTGTCCGCCATTTCGACACCCAGTGCGTGGAAGCTGGTCAGGCTGGTTTTTATCGATGCGACCTGACCGCCCAGTTCGGGCTGGTGACCGGCAAGCTGACCAAGGCTGGCAAGGGCGCGTTCATAGGCGGTCTTGGCATCGGCGAAGCCATCGCTTTCGCCGGTTGCCGATACGTCGGTGAGGTACTGCTGGATCTGGATAATCTGGAAGCGGGCATCAAGCATCGCCACCAGGGCGGGCAGGGCGACGGTGTTTCCCTCGTGGGAACTTGCCTGCGACTGGCGGAATCCGTTCCAGACATTAAGTACAAGCAGGCACAGCACCGCCAGCGTAGCCGCGGTGGATAACGTGATCAGACGTTTGATGGTCATCGATATTCAATCCGGAAAGTGAGGCGGGCGATCGGCGCGGCGCGCGGCAAAGCGCGCGAAAACTTGAAACTTAAACCATGGAAAATCCTAGCATACGGGCCATGGGGTCTAAAGCCGGAGGACCTGCGGGAAATACGGGTCCGGTGGTCGCCGTCCGCCTCAGAACCCGGCCATGCGCGCCAGCACCTTCTGCTCCGCAAGGCCGGGCAGGGGGCCGAGAGCGGCCGCCATGTTGTCTTCGAGGTGAGCCAGTTTGTTGCTCGCCGGGATCGCGCAGGTCACCGCCGGATGAGCCAGGGTCCAGCGCAGGAAGAGCTGGGCCCAACTGCGGCAGCCCAGTGCCGAGGCCTCCGCGGGCAGGTCGCGTCCTTTTACGTGCTGAAACAGTGCGCCCTCGGCGAAGGGCCGGTTGACGATCAGCGCCACGCCGCGATCGGCCGCCAGCGGCAGCAGGCGCTGTGCGGATTCCTGCTCCAGCAGCGAATAATTGATCTGCAGGAAGTCCAGCTTCTCGGTGCGCAGCACGGCCTCTACCTCGCCATAGGCACTCGCCGTGTAATGGGTGATGCCCAGGTAGCGGATGCGCCCCTCAGCCTTCCAGGCACGCAGGACCGGCAGGTGCTGCTTCCAGTCGACCAGGTTATGGATCTGCATCAGCTCGATGCGCGGGATCCGCAGGCGACGCAGCGATTCCTCCATTTGTGCGATGCCCGCTGCGCGGCCCTGGGTCCACACCTTGGTGGCAAGGAACAACTGCGGGTGCAGGCCATGTCGTTCGGCCAGGTCCCCCAGCACTGATTCCGAACTGCCGTACATCGGGCTGCTGTCAGCGACGCTGCCGCCAAGCCCGACAAAGCGTGCCAGGACGCTGCCGAGATTGGCGCGCGCCGTGGCGTCAGCGCCGACATCGAAGGTCTGCCAGGTACCCAGTCCGACCACCGGCAGGCGGCGACCATCGACCGGAATCCGACGATGGGCCAAGGTTGGGCCAGATCGGGCGGAAGGCATTGCCGCAAGCGCCGGCAGGGCCAGGGTGCTTTTGAGAAAGTGGCGACGGTTGGACATTGCACGATGGACCAGGCGAAGAAAAGCGCGACCGACCGGTGGAGACAGAAGGCCATTATCGCGCAGGGTAGGGGATGCATCGGGCGGTCCGCTTCCGGCGCGAAATCCAGGCAGGTTCCACCAGGGAATTGACTTGCCTCCGACCGCCGCCGATACTCCCGCTTCGCCGTGCCGCCAGCGCCGACTCTTGACGCGGCAGCGATGGCCCGTTGAGGAGCGGACAGACATGGATACCAATGACAAACCGATTTCCGAGCTGATGACGCGCACAGTTTGCGAGGTGCCGACCGACTGGTCGGCAGCGCAGATCCTGGAGCAGATGCAGGCCATGTCGGTCAGTTCGGTGCTGGTGGTGGAAGATCGCCTGACGCTGGGCATCATCACTGAACGCGATGTGGTGCGCAACCTGCATCGCAAGGGCGGGCTGAAGTCGCTCTCCTGCACCGACCTGATGCAGGCACCGGTGTTGACGGTGGAACAGACCGAGAAATGCCTCGACGTTTATCACCTGATGGACGGGCGGCGCATCCGCCACATCGCGGTTACGGACGGCGATGGCCTGCTGGTCGGCATCGTCAGCGAAGGCGACATCCTGCGTGATTTCGGCGTCGAGCATTACATGCGTTTCAAGGACGTCGGCGGCGCGATGTCCACCGATGTGGTGTTGCTGCCCGAGTCGGCCAGCGTGGGCGAGGCCGTGGCGCTGATGGATGAGCGCCGGCAAAGTTGCGTTTTTGCTGTCGATGCACAGCGGCGGCCGCTGGGCGTGCTCTCCGAGCGCGACATCGTGCGCCTGTGCCACGAGCACGACGATCCGCAAGGCCTGACGCTGGGCGCGACGATGAAGGGCCCGGTACGCACCACGCATCGCGACGCGCTGCTGCACGACGTGGTCAAGTCGATGGATGAGGCGCACATCCGCCGCCTGGCGGTAGTGGACAATGAAGGCGGCGTCTGCGGCGTGCTGACCCATCACGAGGTGGTGCATGGCCTCGAAGGCCAGTATGTCAGCTACCTCAAGGACATGCTCCACGAGCAGGAGAAGGCGCTCGAAGGCCGGCAGGTGGCGGTCAGCGAAAAGCGCCTGCTGGAAAACATCCTGCGCTCCGCGGTGGGCACGGCGGTGATCACCACCGCGCTGGATGGCCGCATCGATTACTTCAGTCCGTCACTGCTGGCGATGCCCAAGTTGCAGGCGCTTGCGGCGCGAGGGTCCGATGTCTTCGAGATACTGGCGACGCTGGGCTGGCCGGACTCGCGTGCGGTCCTGTCGGTGGAGGCTCTGGCCAACGGCCGCCTGCACACGCAACTATTGGCTTGGCTGATCAACGGGCAGGCCGGCCATGCCGAGCTGCAGATATCCCTGCTGGTAAACGACAAAAACCAGCCCCAGGGTTTTCTGCTGCTGGCGCGCTGAGCTCCGGCGAAAGTCGGCGCTCAGACCACGGCGATTATTTTCGCCACGCGCAGCCTCAGGCCGACATCAGCAGTGGGCCGCCCTTGGCGATGCCGCGCTGCCAGGCCGGGCGGGCCTCGACGCGCTTGAGCCAGGCTGCGATATGCGGGCATTGGCCGGCGGCATCGCCGCGCGAGAGCAGGGCGGCAACGGCGAAGCTCATCTGGAAGTCGGCCAGTGTCAGGCGCTCGCCGGCGAACCAGCTGTTCTGCGCCAGGTGATCCTCGATAAACTCCATGGCGGATTTCAGGTTCGGGTCGATCAGCTTCGCCTGTACCGTGACGCAGATCTTCCGCGCGATCGGGCGGACGAAGAAGGGCATCGGCTGGCGCGGAATGCTCATGAACACCAGCTTCATCACCAGCCAGTTCATCAACGAGCCCTCGGCATAGTGCATCCAGAAGCGCAGTTGCCGGTATTCGGCGCTGCCGGGCACCGCCAGTAGTTGCGCCGCCTCGCCTTTGGCTTGCGCGCCGTAGGTCTCGGCCAGGTATTCGAGGATGGCGCCGGATTCCGCCAGCACCAGATCGCCGTCGGTGATCACCGGCGACTTGCCCAACGGATGCACCTTTTTCAGCTCTGGCGGTGCCAGACGCGATTTCGGATCGCGCGGGTAGCGCTTGATCTCGTAGGGCAGGCCGAGCTCTTCCAGCAGCCAGAGCACGCGCTGCGAGCGCGAGAATTCGAGGTGGTGAAGGACGATCATCGGGCCATCTCCTTTTCCTGCAACGAGCGCCACATCACCTTGCCGGTGGCCGACTTGGGCAGGGTGTCGACGAACTCGACGCTGCGCGGCGACTTGTAGGCCGCCATGTTGGCGTGGGCCCAGTCGACGATGTCCTGCTCGCTCACCGTGCCGCGCTGCGCCTCCTTGATCACCACGACGGCTTTCACGGTTTCGCCGCGATGCGGGTCCTTGGCCGAGATCACGCAGGCTTCCTGGATCGCCGGGTGCTGGTACATCAGGGCTTCGACTTCGGCCGGCCAGACCTTGAAGCCGGAGGCGTTGATCATGCGCTTCAAACGGTCGACCATGAAGAAGTAGCCGTCCTCATCGACATAAGCCAGGTCGCCGGTGCGGAACCAGCTTTTGCCATCCAGCTCGATGAAGGCATTGCGCGTGGCCTCCGGGTTGTTCCAGTAGCCCTTGAACACCTGCGGCCCGCGGGTGAGGATTTCGCCGACGTCCTTGGGCGGCAATTCGGCGAATGAGGTCGGGTCGACCACCATGGATTCGACGTCGAAGATGGGGATGCCGAGGCACTGCTTGCGCGCGCGGTCGGGCGGGTTGATGTGCGAGGGGGCGATGGTTTCCGACAGCCCATAGCCCTCGACATAGGTGATGCCCATGTCGAGCAGCTTCTGCGCGATGGCCTCGGGCATCGCCGCGCCGCCGCCGCTCATGCGCGTGATCGAACTGAGGTCGTAATTGCCCAGGTTGGGGTTCATCAGGAAGTCGATGATCATGGTCGGGATCGCCGTCCATGACGTGACCCCATAGCGCGCGATGCACTGCGCGGCGGCTTCGCGATCCCAGCGCGGCAATAGCACCACGGTGGCGCCGGACTGCAGCGGGCCGCTCATGCTGCCCTGCATGCCCGTGACATGGAAGAAGGGCAGTACGGCGAGGTACACCGCGTCCTGCTGGATGCCGAACCACTGGTAGCCGGCCATCAGCGTGTGCATCACCGTGCGGTGGGTGTGCATGCAGCCCTTGGGGTGGCCGGTGGTGCCCGAGGTGTAGGGCATCACGCAGAGGTCGTCGGGGCCGACCTCGATCGGGCCGGGCCGGATGTTCGCCGCCAGCATGTCGCACCAGGCCGTGGCGCCGGCATCGCCAATGGCCGCGCGTGGCGCCTTGACGAAATCCGGCACTTTCATGTCGGTCGGCGCTTTGAGGTAGTCCGAGTAGGTGGCGACGAGTATCTGCTGCAGGCCCTGCTCGGCGCCGCTACCCAGCAGCGGCTGCATTTGCGGGTAGATGTCCTGCGCCACGATCGCCACCCTGGCGCCCGCATCCCTGACGTAGTGGCGCAACTCGGTGGTCATGTTCATCGGATTCACCGGTACCACCACGGCATTGGCACGCAGGATGCCGTAGTAGGCGAGCACGAACTGCGGGCTGTTCTGCATGTAGAGCAGCACGCGGTCGCCCTTCTTCACGCCCTGTGCCTGCAGCCAGCCGGCGATGCGTTCCGCCTCGTCCTTGAACCCGGCGTAGCTGATCTGGGTGTCGTAGAACACCAGGAAGGGCTTGGCCGGGTAACGCCGCGCCGAGACTTCGACGTTGTAGAACAGGTCGGTCTCGGGCACGGTCATGGTGCGCGGAAGGCCTTTGGGCCAGTGGGCGAAATGACGTTTAGACATGTCGTTTCCTTGCGCGATTACTTGCCCAGATAGCGTCCCAGTTCCTGCTTGGCAATGGAGTTGCGATGCACTTCGTCGGGACCGTCGGCGAAACGCAGCGTGCGCGAGTTGGCGTAGGCATCGGCCAGCGGGAAGTCGTCGCAGACGCCGGCGCCGCCGTGCACCTGCATCGCCCAGTCGATCACCTGGCATGCCATGTTGGGCGCCACCACCTTGATCATGGCGATTTCCTGCTTCGCCACCTTGTTGCCGACGGTGTCCATCTTCCAGGCGGCGTTCAGCGTCAGCAGGCGCGCCTGATCGATCAGCATGCGCGCATTGGCGATGCGCTCGCGGGTCACGCCCTGGTCGGCCACCGGCTTGTGGAAGGCGACGCGGTTCAGCGCGCGCTTGCACATCAATTCCAGGGCGCGCTCGGCGACGCCGATCAGGCGCATGCAGTGGTGGATGCGGCCCGGGCCAAGGCGACCCTGGGCGATCTCGAAACCGCGGCCTTCGCCGAGCAGGATGTTGGACACCGGCACGCGCACATTCTCGAACAGCATTTCGCCGTGGCCGTGCGGCGCGTGATCGTAGCCGAAGACCGTGAGCGGGCGCACCAGCTTGACCCCCGGCGTGTCCATCGGCACCAGCACCATCGACTGCTGGTTGTGGCGGCTGGGATTGTCCGGGTCGGTCTTGCCCATGAAGATGAGGATCTTGCAGCGTGGATCGGGCGCGCCCGAGGTCCACCACTTGCGGCCGTTGATGATGTACTCGTCACCTTTTCGTTCGATGCGGGCTTCGATGTTGGTGGCATCGGACGAGGCCACGTCGGGCTCGGTCATGGCGAAGGCGGAGCGGATCTTGCCTTCAAGCAGGGGCACCAGCCATTCCTGCTGATGCGCGGGTGTGCCGTAACGCACCAGAACTTCCATGTTGCCGGTGTTCGGGGCGTCGCAGTTGAAGGCTTCCGGCGCGAAATGCGAGGATCGGCCCATGATCTCGCACAAGGGCGCGTATTCAAGGTTGGCGAGGCCGGCGCCGTATTTCGATTCGGGCAGGAACAGGTTCCACAGGCCGGCGGCGCGCGCCTTTTCCTTCATGTCGTCCATGATTTTCGTCGGCACCCAGGGATTGCCCTTGGCGCGATTGGCCTCGATTTCGGCGTGGAAGGCCTTTTCGTTGGGATAGATGTGCTGGTCCATGAAGGCGTTGACGCGGGCCTGCAGTTCCTTGACCTTGGGGGAGTAATCGAAGTCCATGGTGTGTCCTTGTGGTGATGTTTAAGGTGACCTAAACAGGGGCGAATTTCCGAACTTCGAGCGCAGCGAGCCGCCTAGTAGCCTCCCCGTGAGGGGAGGATGGGAGGGGCGGGCCGATCTGCAAGCTCGCGGCTCATCGAAGCTGCAAAGTTTCAATTCTGTGAGTGATTTGTCGAAGGGAAGAGCGTTAATTCAGTGATTGGCGAGCAGGCGTTCGACCTGGCGCCAGGCTTCCTCGGCCAGGGGGCGGGCGCGCTTGCCGGTTTCGATGGCTTCCGCGCTCGAGGCGTTGCCCTGCAGCGCGCGGGCCATGATGCCCTGCAGGATGCCGGCGAGGCGGAACATGTTGAAGGCCATGCAGAACTCCCAGTCGCGCGGCGGGATGGGGGCGCGACCGGTGCGCTGGCAGTAGGCGGCGACGTACTCGGCTTCCGAGGGAATGCCCAGCGCGGCGAGGTCGTTGCCCGCCAAGCCGCGGAACTGCCCGGGCGACAGGCGCCAGGTCATGCAGTGGTAGGCGAAGTCGGCCAGCGGGTGGCCCAGCGTGGACAATTCCCAATCGAGCACTGCCAGCATGCGCGGTTCGGTGGCGTGGAACACCGTGTTGTCGAGGCGAAAGTCGCCATGCACGATGCTGGTCTCGTCGCCGGCCGGGATGTTCTGCGGCAGCCAGTCGATCAGCTTGTCCATGGCCTCGATCTTTTCGCCGGTGACCACTAGCGAGGCGCGGTACTGCTTGCTCCAGCGGTCGATCTGGCGCGCGAAGTAGCTGCCCGGCTTGCCGTAGTCGGCCAGTCCCACAGCGGCGTAATCGATCGTGTGCAGGGCGGCGATGACGCGGTTCATCTCGTCGAAGATCGCCGCGCGTTCCACCGGGCTCATGCCGGGCAGGGACGGATCCCACATGATGCGGCCGTCGACGCAGTCCATGATGTAGAACATGGTGCCGACAATGCTGTCGTCCGCGCACAGCGCCCAGGTCTTCGCCACCGGTACGTCGGTGCCGGCCAGCGCCGTGATCACCTTGTACTCGCGGTCCACGGCGTGGGCGCTGGGCAGCAGTTTGCCGGGCGGCTTCCTGCGCATCACATACTTGCGGCCGCCGGCCGTGAGCATGAAGGTCGGGTTGGATTGGCCGCCCTTGAACTTCTCGACCTGCAAGTCGCCGGAAAAGCCTGCGACGTGAGTTTTCATCCACGCCGCAAGGCGGCCGGTGTCGAGGCCGTCCTTCTCGGAGATCGGCCGGGTTCCGGTATGCGCGTCACTCATGGTCAGGCGAGTTTCACCAGCTGCTTGCCGAAGTTGCCGCCCTTCAACAGGCTGATAAATGCCGCGGGTGCGGCGGCGAGTCCGTCGGCCACCGTCTCGCGGTACTTGAGCTTGCCGGTGGCGACCAGGCCGCCGAGTTCCTTGAGCGCCGGCGGCCAGCGGCTCAGGTCGTCGGAGACGATGAAGCCCTGCATCCTGATGCGGTTGATCAGCACCGAACCGATGTTCTGCATCGGGTAGGGGGCGGAGTTGTATTGCGCGATGAGGCCGCAGACGGCGATGCGGGCGAAGGGGTTCATGCGCCCGAGCAGGGTGTCGAAGATTTCGCCGCCGACGTTTTCGAACAGGCAGTCGATGCCCTTGGGCGTGGCCGTCTTGAGGTCGCCGCGCAGGTTGCCGGCCTTGTAGTCGATGCAGGCGTCGAAGCCGAGTTCCTCGACCACGTAGCGGCACTTCTCGGCGCCGCCGGCGATGCCCACCGCACGTGCGCCCTTCAGCTTGGCCAATTGGCCGACCACGCTGCCGACGGCGCCCGAGGCGGCGGTGACCACCACGGTCTCGCCCTCCTTCGGCGCGCAGATGTCGTTGAGTCCGACCCAGGCGGTGACGCCGGGCATGCCCACCGGGCCGAGATAGGCCGAGAGCGGGATCATCGAGGCGTCGACCTTCTGCAGCGCGGCGCCGTCGGCGACGCCGTAAAGCTGCCAGCCCAGGGCGCCGACCACCTTGTCGCCGGGGGCGAACTTCGGATGGTTCGACTTCACCCCCTCGCCGGCGCAGCCGCCGACCATGACTTCGCCGATCTCGATCGACTTGGCATAGGACTTGGCGTCCGACATGCGGCCGCGCATGTAGGGGTCGAGCGAGAGCCAGTGGTTCTTCACCAGCACCTGGTTTTCGCCGGGCTCCGGGAGTGCGGCCTCCTCGAAACGGAAGTTGCCTTCCTCAACCCAGGCGGCGGGGCGATTGGCGAGGACGATGCGCTGGTTTATTTCCATGGTGGTTTCCTTGGTGATGCCGGGTTTGAAAGTCGGCGCTGGTGCTACGGCGATTCTGGATTCATTCTTCGAGGCGGCGCAGCTTGAAGGTGCCCAGCGACTTGGCGATCAGTTCGCCACTGGCATCATAGGCCTCGCCTTCGCAGAAGTAGAGCGAGCGGCCGCCGCGCAGCACCTTGCCCTCGGCAACGATGCGGCCCTTGGCGGAACGCAGGAAGTTGAGCGACATGTCCACCGTCATCACGCCCGCCGGATGCTTCTGCTGGCCGCGCGCCGCGACTGCCATGGCGACGTCGAGCATGGTCATGATCACGCCGCCGTGCGAAACCTCGAAGCTGTTGAGCAACTCCGGGCGCAGTTCCAGCGAGATGCGCGAGCGCCCACCCTCGGCCATCTCGGCCTTGACCCCGAGATGCTTGAGGAAGGGAACCGAGAGGCCGAAGAAGTCGGCGGCTTCGCTCATGGGCGGGTGCCTAGAAGCAGCTGCTGCCGCCGTCGACGGCGATGGCCTGGCCGGTGATGTGGCGGCCGGCCTCGGAGGCGAGCAGCACGATCAGGCCCTTGAGGTCTTCGGGCCCGCCGACGCGGCGCAGGGCGGTGCCGTTGATGATCTGGTCGCCGAGCTTTTCCATGATGCCGCTGGCCATCTTGGAGGGGAAGAAGCCGGGGCAGATGGCATTGACATTGATGTTGTGCTTGCCCCATTCGGCGGCCAAGGTGCGCACGAAATTGACGTCGGCGCCCTTGCTGGTGTTGTAGGCGATGGTCTGCATATCCGGCGGGTTGCCGCGCAGGCCGGCGATGGACGCGGTGACGATGACGCGCCCGGATTTCTGCGGGATGAAGCAGCGCTTGCCCACCGCCTGCGTCAGGAAGAACATGCCATTGACGTTGAGGTTGATCACCTTCATCCAGGCTTCCGGCGGATAGTCCTCGGCGGGTGCGCCCCAGGTCGCCCCGGCGTTATTCACCAGGATGTCGATCTTGCCGAAGTGCGCGAGCACGGTATCGACCATGCCGGGGATCTGGTCGAACTTGGAAAGGTCGTTGACCACCGTGAGCACCTCGACGCCCTGGGCTTCGAGGTGGGCCTTGGCCTCGGCGAGTTCGTCGGCCTTGCGCGCGGTGATGGCCAGCTTCGCCCCCATCTCGCCCAGCGCTTCGGCCATCTGCAGCCCGAGGCCGCGCGAGCCGCCGGTGATCAGGGCGACCTTGCCGGTGAGGTCAAGTAGTTGCTTTACACCCATGGCGATCTCCCTCTCAAACGACTTCGAACAGGCCGGCGGCACCCTGGCCGCCGCCGATGCACATGGTGACGACGACGTACTTGACGCCGCGCCGCTTGCCTTCGATCAGCGCATGGCCGACCAGACGGGCACCCGAGACGCCGTAGGGATGGCCGACGGCGATGGCGCCGCCGTTGACGTTGAGCTTGTCCATCGGGATGCCCAGCGTGTCGGCGCAATAGAGCACCTGCACCGCAAAGGCTTCGTTGAGTTCCCAGAGGCCGATGTCGCCCACGCTCAGCCCCGCCTTTCTCAGCAGCTTGGGCACGGCGAACACCGGGCCGATGCCCATCTCGTCGGGCTCGCAGCCGGCCACCGCAAAGCCGCGGAAGATGCCCAGCGGCGTGAGGCCCTTCTGTTCGGCGACTTTTGCGTTCATCACCACCGAGGCCGAAGATCCGTCGGAAAACTGGCTGGCATTGCCGGCGGTGATGACGCCGCCTGGCATCGCCGAACGGATCTTGACCACGCCTTCCAGTGTGGTGTCCGGGCGGATGCCTTCGTCGGCGGCAATGGTCACCTGCTTGGTCAGCAACTGGCCGGTGGCCTTGTCGGCGACGCCCATGGTGACTGTCATCGGCACGATTTCGTCATTGAACTTGCCGGCGGCCTGGGCGGCGGCGGCATTGAGCTGGCTGCGGACGCCGTACTCGTCCATGCGCGCCTTGTCGAGCTTGTAGCGCTTGGCCACCTGCTCGGCGGTCTGCAGCATGTTCCAGTAGATCTCCGGCTTCATCTTCAGCAGTGCCGGGTCGGTAATCATGTGGCGATTGACTTCCTGCTGCACGCAGGAAATGCTTTCGACGCCGCCGGCGACGAAGATGTCGCCTTCGCCGGCGATCACGCGCTGCGCCGCCATGGCGATGGTCTGCAGGCCCGAGGAGCAGAAGCGGTTGACCGTGGCGCCCGGCACGGTGACCGGCAGGCCGGCGGCCAGCGCGATCTGGCGCGCGATGTTGCTGCCGCAGGCGCCTTCCGGCGTGGCGCAGCCCATCAGGACGTCCTCGACCTCGCCCGGGTCGATCTTGGCGCGGGCCACGGCGTGCTTGACGGAATGGCCGCCGAGCGTGGCGCCGTGGGTCATGTTGAAGGCACCCTTCCAGGACTTGGCGAGTCCCGTGCGGGCGGTGGAAACGATAACGGCATCAGTCATTTTTTAATCTCCGGAATTCTTGTCGGGCGCGGGTCGGGCTCAGGTAAGGCCTCAAGTAAGACTCTTGCCTTCGGCGACCCGCTTGGCGATCAGCGGTGCGGGTTCCCAGAAGGTGTCGCCGGAACTCGCGGCGAATGCCTGCATGCGCCGCGCAACGTTGTACAGCCCCATCTCGTCGGCATACAGCATCGGTCCGCCGCGGAACATCGGGAAGCCGTAGCCGGTGAGGTAGATCATGTCGATGTCGGAAGCGCGGGCGGCGATACCTTCCTCGACGATGCGCGCGCCTTCGTTCACCAGGGCGTAGACGCAGCGCTCGACGATCTCGGCGTCCGAGATCTTGCGCGGCGTGATGCCCAGTTCCTTGCGGTACTCGACCAGCATGGCGTCGACCTCGGGGTCGGGAATCGCCTTGCGCTCGCCGGCCTTGTAGAGGTACCAGCCCTTGCCGGTCTTCTGGCCGTAACGGCCCTGCTCGCAGAGCTTGTCAGCGAATTTGGCGTAGCGGATGTTGGGCTTCTCGACGTAACGACGCTTGCGGATCGCCCAGCCGATGTCGTTGCCGGCAAGGTCGCCCATGCGGAACGGGCCCATGGCCATGCCCCACTTTTCCAGGGCCTTGTCGACTTGCGCCGGGGTCGCGCCTTCTTCCAGCAGGAAACCGGCGACGCGGCCGTAGTGCTCGATCATGCGGTTGCCGATGAAGCCGTCGCAGACGCCCGAGACCACTGCTGTCTTTTTGATCTTCTTGGCCACCTGCATCACCGTGGCCATTACATCCTTGGCCGTCGCCGCGCCGCGCACCACTTCCAGCAGCTTCATGACGTTGGCTGGGCTGAAGAAGTGCATGCCGACCACGTCCTGCGGGCGCTTGGTGAAATTGGCGATCTTGTTGACGTCCAGGGTCGAGGTGTTGGAGGCGAGGATGGCGCCGGGCTTGGCGATCTCGTCAAGCTTCTTGAACACGGTCTCCTTGACGCCGATATCCTCGAATACGGCTTCGATGATCAGGTCGCAGTCCTTGAAGTCGTCATAAGTCAGGGTCGTACCGAGCAGGCCCATGCGCTGGTCCAGTTTCTCCTGGGTCAGCTTGCCCTTCTTCATCGAATTCTCGTAGTTCTTGCGGATGATGCCGACGCCCTTGTCCAGCGCCTCCTGCTTCATTTCGAGGATGGTCACCGGGATGCCGGCATTGAGGAAGTTCATGGTGATGCCGCCGCCCATGGTGCCGGCGCCGATCACGCCAACCTTGGCGATCTTGCGTGTTGGCGTGTCATCGGGAATGTCGGGGATCTTGCTGGCGGCGCGCTCGGCGGCAAACAGGTGGCGCAGCGCGCGCGATTCCGGCGTGCCCATCAGGCCGATGAAGATTTCTCGCTCCACCTTCATGCCCTCGGCGAATGACTTGGTCAGCGAGGCGGCGATGGCGTCGGCGCACTTTGCCGGCGCCGGGAAGGGGCCGGCGACGCCCTTGATCATGTTGCGCGCGAACTGGAGGAAGGCCTCGTGGTTCGGATAGTCGACCTTCATTTCCGAGATGCGGCGGATCGGGCGTTTTTCGGCCACCACCTTGTCGGCGAAGGCCAGCGCGGCAGGCAGCAAATCACCCTCGACGAACTCATCGATCAGCGGCGTGCCCTTGAAGGCTGAAGCCGGCACCGGGTCGCCCTTGACCATCAGATTCAGTGCGCCCTCGACGCCGAGGATGCGCGGACCGCGCTGGGTGCCGCCGGCGCCGGGGATCAGGCCCAGCTTGACTTCGGGCAGGGCGATCCTGGCGTCGGGCTTGGCGATGCGGAAATGCGCGCCCAGCGTGAGTTCGAAACCGCCGCCCATGCAGACACCGGAAATCGCGGCGATCACCGGCTTGGTGCAGCTTTCGACGATCTGGATCACCGTTGGCAAGTTGGGCAGGGCGTAGGCCTTGGCCGAGCCGAACTCGCGGATGTCGGCGCCGCCCGAGAAGGCGCGTTCGTTGCCGATCATGACCACTGCCTTGACGGCGGGGTCGGCGCTGGCTTTATCTATGCCGGAGACAATGCCGCAGCGCAGGTCATAGCCGAGGCCATTGACCGGTGGATTGTCTAGGGTGATGACGGCGGTGCTGCCGTGCACTTCATACGTGGCGCTGCTCATGCGTGCTCCTGACGGGTGGTGTTGTGCGGTGAGAGGACAATCATACTTCCAGCCATTCCTTGCGGATGGCGGCGTTGTTCTTGAGGTCGGCCGGCGTGCCTTCGAAGACGATGCGGCCGTGGCCCATAAGGTAAAGGCGCTCGGAAATGTCGAGCGCGATGGCCAGCTTCTGTTCGATCAGCAGGATGGAGATGCCGCGCTTCCTCACCTCCTGCAGGAACTCGCCGACCAGTTCGACGATTTTCGGTGCCAGGCCTTCAGTGGGCTCGTCGATCATGACGAAATCCGGGTCGCCCATCAGGGTGCGGCACAGGGTCAGCATCTGCTGCTCGCCACCGGACAGCACGCCGCCCGGCGTGCTATCCCGCTCCTTGAGTCGAGGGAACAGGGCGTACATGTCGTCGATGCTCCAGCGGCACTCGCCACGCAACTGCGCGCGCGGATCCTTGACGCCCAGCATCAGGTTCTGCCGCACCGTGAGGTCGGGAAAAATGTCACGGTTTTCCGGCACCAGGCCGATGCCGAGGCGGGCGATTTCGTAGGCCTTCATGCCGAGGATCTCGCGGCCCTTGAAGCGTACGCTGCCCCTGGCCAGCACCTGACCCATCACGGCCTTGGCCGTGGTCGAGCGGCCGACGCCGTTGCGTCCAAGCAGGCAGACGATTTCACCGGCATCGACGTGCAGGTTCACTCCGTGCAGGACGTGGCTCTTGCCGTAGTAGCCGTGGAGGTCACTGACCTCGAGCATGGGTTTGGACACGGCGTCAGTCATGATTCAAGGTCGTCCCGAGGTAGGCTTCCTGCACCGCGGCATTGCAGCGGATCGCCGCGGGCGCGTCCGTGGCGATGATCTGTCCATAGACCAGCACCGAGATGCGGTCGGCCAGCCCGAACACCACGCCCATATCGTGTTCGACCATGACCAGGGTCTTGCCCTCGGTGACGCGGCGGATCAGGGCCACAGCCTCCTCGGTTTCGGTATTGCTCATGCCGGCGGTGGGCTCATCGAGCAGGATCACGTCGGCGCCGCTGGCGATGGTGATGCCGATTTCCAGCGCGCGCTGCTCGGCATAGGAGAGGATGCCGGCCGGCGTGTCGCGCCGTTTGCCGAGGCCGATGTCATCCATCACCGCTTCGGCGCGCTGGCGCGCGTCCTTGAGTCCGGCCAGGCGATGCCAGAAGGAGTAGCGGTAGCCCAGCGACCACAGCACGGCGCAGCGCAGGTTCTCGAACACCGATAGATTGTGGAAGATGTTGGTGATCTGGAAGCTGCGCGAGAGACCCTTGCGGTTGATTTCGAAGGGCTTGAGGCCGACCACGTTCTCGCCCTTGAGTTCGATCGCGCCCGAGGTGATCGGCAGGCGCGCGCTGATCAGGTGGAACAGCGTGGACTTGCCGGCACCATTGGGGCCGATGATGGCATGGCGTTCGCCGCGATGGATGTCGAGGTCGACGCCGCGGATGATCTCGCTGGCGCCGAAATTCTTTTTCAGGCCCTGGATGCGGATGGCGGGGACGCTCATGATCTGTCCCCATGCAGGGTGGAAAGCGTTGCGTTCCATTCGTGGCGCATGCGGCCGCCGATCCAGCGCGTCAGCGTGATGCCGATGCCGGTAACGGCCAGCGCGGTGAGCCAGGGTGCGGGCGTCTTGAGTTCCAGCTGCATGCTCATGACCTTGCTCGGGCCCTCGCTGCCGTCGCCGGTGAGCAGGGCGTAACTGAGCTCGACGAGGCCGATCAGGCCGGCCAGCAAAATCAGCACCGGCAAGGTGGTGGCGGCGTAGTGGGGCAGCATGCGGCCGAGCAGCCCAGCCTGCCAGAGCGCGCGTTGCACGGCAATCAGGCTGGCTATGCCGCCCGGTGCCATGAGCACCATGAACAGGAAGAAGAGACCGAAATAAAGCAGCCAGGCGTGGGTCATGCCGCCGATCACGATCTGCATCACGGTGACGAGTATCGCCCCGATGATCGGGCCGTAGAAGAAGCCGATGCCGCCGACGAAGGCGATCAGCAGCACGATGCCGGACGTATGTGCATTGAGGGTTTCGGCGGTAACGATTTCGTAGCTCAGCGCCGAAAGGCCGCCGGCGATACCGGCGAAGAAGCCCGAGAGCACCACCATCAGGAATCGCACGCGCTCGGTATCGTAGCCGACGAATTCGGCGCGTTCCGGGTTGTCGCGCACGGCGTTGGCCATGCGTCCCAGCGGCGTTTGTGTCAGGGCGAACATCGCCACGGTGCAGGCGAAGGCCCAGAGCACGATGAGGCCGTACATCTCGACCTGCGGGCCCCAGCTGAAGCCGAGGAAGGTTTCCTTGCCGACCACGCGGTTACCGGAGACGCCGCCCTCGCCGCCGAAGATGCCGGGGAACATCAGCGAGCAGGCGGCGACCATCTCGCCGATGCCGAGCGTGATCATGGCAAAGGTGGTGCCGGCCTTGCGCGTGGTGACGTAGCCGAGCAGCAGGCCCGCCGCCAGCCCCGCGAGGCCGCCTGCAAAGGGCAGCAGGGCAGTGGTGAAGGGGCCGCCGCCCTTGCCGATGGCATTCAGCAAATGGATCGTGGCAAAGGCGCCAAGGCCGTAATACACCGCATGGCCGAAGGAGAGCAAGCCCGTTTGGCCCAGCAGCATGTTGTATGACAACGAGAACACCGCCATGATGCCGATCTGGCACAACAGCGAGATGACGAAGCCGCTTTTGAGGACCAGCGGCAGGGCAAAGGCCAGCGCCAGGCAACTGCACCAGACCGCAAGGCGGCCGCGGCTAAGGATGGCAGCGTTCATGACTCGCGTGCCCCCATCAGGCCGCGCGGGCGGAAGATCAGGATCGCCACCATCAGCAGGTAAGGCAGGACCGGCGCCATTTGGGTGATGGTCAGGCGCGCCACCTGCGAACCTTCGGGCAACTGCACGCCGATGAGTGCAAAGACGTCGGTGATCGAGATCGTGAGGCCGACCGAAAAGGTCTGGATGCAGCCGATCAGCAGCGAGGCGACGAAGGCGCCGCCGAGCGACCCCAGGCCGCCGACCACGACGATGACGAAGACGATGCTGCCCACCGCTGCGGCCATGCCCGGTTCGGTGACGAAGGCATTGCCGCCGATGACGCCGGCGAGCCCCGCCAGCGCGGTGCCGCCGCCGAACACCAGCATGAAGATGCGCGGCACGTTGTGGCCCAGGGCCTCGACCATGTCGGGCTTGGTCAGCGCGGCCTGGATGATGAGGCCGATGCGGGTGCGCGTGAGCAGGGCGTAGAGGGCGACCAGCATGCCGACCGAGATCAGCATCATGAAGCCCTTGTAGATGGGGAAGGAGGTGTCGAACAGGGTGAACAGCGTGCCGTCGAGTTCAGCCGGAATCCGGTAGTCGACCGCGACCTTGCCCCAGATCAGGTGTACCACTTCCTCGACCACGAAGGCCAGACCGAAGGTGAACAGCAATTCGGCGACATGGCCGAAGCGGTGGGCGCGGCGCAGGCCGTAGCATTCGATGGCCGCGCCGACCGCACCAACCAGCAGCGGCGCTACCAGCAGGCCGGGCCAGAAGCCGACCAGAGTGCTGATCTGGTAGGCGAAATAGGCGCCCAGCATGTAAAAGCTGGCGTGGGCGAAATTGAGGATGCCCATCATGCTGAAGATCAGCGTCAGGCCGCTGGACAGCATGAACAGCAGCAGACCGTAGGTGATGCCGTTCAAGAGCGAGATGACTATGAATTCCATTGCATCCTCAAGAGCGGTTAAGGTCGAGGGCAGCCCGCGGGTTGATGATCGAGCGCAGCGAGCAGATCAATCGCCTCCCCCTGAAGGGGAGGGTGGGAGGGGGCGGGCCGCATCTGGCCCTGAACCGGGCGAGCGAGCTCGCCGGTTTCAGGGACGTTCCATGATGCAGGCGGTGGGCAACTGCGAGTCGCGCTGCGAGATCGAGGCCAATGTCTTCCAGCCGTAACCGGTACCTTCGGAATCATGCTTGACCGTCTTGCCGTCGGCCTTGCTGAACACCGAGATGTACAGCGGCTGCATCATCTGGTGGTCGCTCTTGCGCATCCAGACTTCGCCGTTCTCGGCAGGGAAGCGCATGTCTTCCAGCGCCAGGGCCACGGCCTTCGGATCGGTCGATTTTGCCGTGTTCATCGCCTTGGCTACCATTTCGGTCATGGTATTGACCCGCAGGTAGTAGAAGTAGACGCCGGGATATTTCTTGTTGAAATCCAGCGCGAATTTCTCGGTCGACTTGGTCGGCACGTTCATGTGCCATTCGGTGAGTTGCAGCACCTTGCCGTTACCTGATGCGCCCATCGCCTGCGGCGTGCCGAGGCCGCCGGCGTAATAGGTGAAGAAGCGGGCCTTGAGTCCGGCGTCCTTGGCCGCCTTGACCAGCAGCGAGAGGTCGTTGCCCCAGTTGCCGGTGATCACCGTGTCGGCGCCCGAGGCCTTGATCTTGGCGATGTAGGGGGCGAAATCCTTGACCTTGCCGATCGGGTGCAGGTCTTCGCCGACGACCTTCACGTCCTTGCGTTTCTTCGCCAGCATTTCCTTGGCCGCCTTGGCCACCTGGTGGCCGTGGGCGTAGTCCTGGCCGATGATGAAGACTTTCTTGATCTTCTTGTCGTTCTCCATGAAGTTGGTGATGGCCTCCATCTTCATTTCGGTGTTGGCGTCGAAGCGGAAGTGCCAGAAGCTGCACTTCTCGCCGGTCAGCGTCGGGTCGACCGCAGCGTAGTTGAAGAACAGCACGGTCTTGTCCGGGTTGCGCGCGTTCCACTTGTTCACCGCGTCGATCAGCGAGTGGGCCGCGCCCGAGCCATTGCCCTGGGTGACGAAGCGGAAGCCCTGGTCGATCGCGGCCTTCAACTGGATCTGGGTTTCCTGCGGGCTGCCCTTGTTGTCGAAACCCACATACTCGAGCTTCTGGCCCATGATGCCGCCCTTCTGGTTGACCAGGATCTCGGCGGCTTCCTTGAATCCCTTGAGGCCGGCCTCGCCGACGTTGGCGAAGGGGCCGGAGAGCGGGTCGATGTAGGCGATCTTGACCTGTGCGCAGGCGCTGCTGCCGACCAGCGCGAGGCCCGCGGCGATCGCGAGACTGCGGAAGTTCCTGTGGTTCATGCTGTTCTCCTCTAGGTATAGGTATGTGTTGCACCGAGCAGCATGCGCCGACTCAGTTCTGCATAGTGGAACTTAGTTCTGTAGTACAAGAGAAACTATACTGATTGTCTTCAGGCCTGTAAACGGGTTTCCGAGGAAAGTGACAGCCTGTGGTGCATGCGGGGCGGTGAATGCCGGAATCCGGCCCGAGCTGAATGCTGCACTGCAGAATGATCGTTGCGGCCCGCAGGATCGGTGTTTCCCCCGATGGCGTGGCTTTGGCAGGCGGCTAAAATCGCGCTCTTCCTTTCCCTGTGCGCGATCCGATGCTTGCAAGAGCACTTCACCTGCTGTGTCTGTTGTTGCTCGCATTCCCGGCCTGGGCGGCTTGCCGCAATCACACCGTCACGCCCCCCGACCGGGTCAGCATTGCAGGCGATTCAGTGATGATCGTGGTGCACCAGTCTTCCACCTACGACGCGCGTTTCGCCACCAAACGCGGCGTGGATGAGGCCGTGCGTTTTGCCAAAAGCCGCAAGATTCCGGTGATCTACCTCCAGGATGACACGCCGGACGAGTTCTATTTCATGGAGGACTGCTATCCGGATCATTGGGTCTTCTCCCAGGGTGGCGAGATCACCTTTCAGCTTACGGCCTCGCATGTCTACATCGTTGGCGGCCATCTCGAACTATGCATGTCTGCCGCGCTGAACGACATCATCTACCAATGGTCCAAGCGCGCACCACGCGATTTCACGGTGACCTATCTGATGGATGCCATCTACTCGAACGGGCGGATGATCGAGCCCCAGGATCCGTTCTTCGCCGATTTCGAGCGCTTCATCGGCATCGTTACCTATGGCCGCCCCGGCGGCGAGCATTGGCCGAAACTGAGCCTGCTGGAGACCATGGGCATCATCCAGAGTGAGGCCCACGAACTCGATTACATCAAGAAGGTTTTGCCACGCTGGGACAGCACGTTCCCCGATAGTTTTCGTATTGCCGCACAAATGAACGGGTCACTGCAAAAGGTGTTGCGCCCTGCCCCGGGATGGAATCCGCCGACGGTATTGTTCCAGTTCGTCGACTCCGGTTTGACGCTGGCGGAACCGCGCATGGAAAGCTTCTGAGCGAAATTCCCAAGGCCCGGACCTCTGCTTTGGCTGGCTGAATTTGGCCAACCGGTGTGCCTGACGACCGGAAACAGAGCGTTTCAGTCGGACATTGTCGCCTGCGACGTGCTGGTGGCACCCGATTCATCCGCTGCCGACGCCAGCATCGCCGCGCGGCTTTCCGGGGTTTCCAGGCTGATCCGGCCGAGCTTGCCATTGCGGTAGTCGGTCAGGAGGATCATTCCCGCCTTTTCCAGGTCGAGCTCGCCGCCGCGGCGGCCTTTGACCACGCAAGCGCGCTTTCTGGCCACGGCTTCGACCACGCCGATGCCATCCATGCCCGCCGTGGCGATGCCGTAGCGTTCCGCCAGCATCGCCGGGTAGCGCTGCAGCAGCAGCGCTGCGAGAAATATTGCCACTTCCGAATCGATCACCGCGTTGCGACCGATGGCGTGGCTGGCGGCGAGCATGAAGCCGTCGCTGTCGTGCCTGATCTTCGGCCACATCAGGCCCGGCGTGTCGGTGATGCTCATGGTTGGACCGAGGTCGATGCACATCTGCGACTTGGTCACCGCCGGTTCGTCGCCGACGGCGGCGACGCGGCGCTTCAGCAGCGCGTTCATCAGCGTCGACTTGCCGACGTTGGGAATGCCCATGATCAGCATTCGCAAGGGTTTGATGCCGTCGCTGCGATGCGGTGCCAGGCCCTTGCACAGCGCGGGTACGCGCGCGGCTTCTCCAGGCTTTTTGCTCGAAATCGCGACCGCCTTGACTCCAGGCTGGCTGTTGTAATAGTCGATCCAGGCCTGGGTCACCACCGGGTCGGCGAGGTCGGCCTTGTTCAGCAGCTTGAGGCAGGGGCGCTGGCGATGCAGGCGCAGCTCGCGGATCATCGGATTGCTGCTGGCTTCGGGCAGGCGCGCGTCGAGAACCTCGATCACCACGTCGGTCAAGGCCATGGTCTCGGCGGCCTTCCTGCGCGCCGAGGTCATGTGGCCGGGGAACCACTGGATGCTCACGGGACTACCCTCCCCCCAGCCCCCTGCCCGAGGCAGGGGGTGACGGTGGTTCGCTGCGCAGCAGCTCCGTGTTTTTGATTGCGCCGCCTTGGGACGGCCCGGCGGCAGCGCTCTCCGCCGCGGTGACCAGCACTTCCTCGTCCGCTATCCGCACCGCGTTGCCGTTGCGCAGCTTGCGCCGGACGCGGGTTTCCGCGACTCCGTCCACGCGTACGGCGCCGCTGGCAATCAGGGTTTTGGCTGCGCCCCCGGACGGGGCCAGCGCGAGCAGTTTGAGGAGGGCGTTGAGTTCGATGAACTCGCCCTTGAGCGTGAAGCGCTGTGTGGTCATGGGGACTCCGGAGCCGCGGATTATAGTCGCCGCGCCCTGATCGTCCGTCCTGTGCAAGAGTCGGCGCCTGTGATACGGCGATTCATCCGGCCTTGCGGATCCGCGCGATGAAGCGGTCGAGCTGGTTGGCGAAGTTCTGCCGGTCGCCGTGGTTGAAGGCCGGCGGGCCGCCGGTGTCGACGCCGCTGCCGCGCAGGCTGTCCATGAAGTTGCGCATATCCAGCGCCTGGCGCACGTTTTCCGCGCTGTAGAACTCGCCGCGCGGATTCAGGGCGAAGGCGCCCTTGGCGATCACCAGTGCCGCCAGCGGGATGTCGGCGGTGATTACCAGGTCGCCCGGCGTCGTCTGCTCGACGATGTGGCCGTCGGCGACATCGAAGCCGCCCGGTACCTGCACCGCACGAATATGCGGCGAGGGCGGCACCCGCAGCATCTGGTTGGCGACAAGGGTGAGCTGCAGTTCGTGGCGCCTGGCGGCGCGGAACAGGATTTCCTTGATTACGCCGGGGCAGGCGTCGGCATCGACCCAGATCTGCATAATGCGGGGTTTGATCGTTATGGTTGGTGTGCATTATGAGTGACGACCGTGGCGGTGCCTTTGCGCCGCCTCCCGATTCGTTGGCCGGTGTGGCCAATCCCGATGTCCAGCGCCTGGCTGCGCGCATGGCGCAGGATGCCTTCACCCGGCTGTTTCGCCTGACGCTGGAACGCGATGCGCCGGCCTTGCGCGGCGCCGTGGCTGAAATATCCCGCCTCTCGCGCAACTGGGCGCAGGCCGGCGCTGACGACGAGGCGCGCGCCATGCGCCTGGCCTTGCTGCTGTCCGGGCTCGACCAGTGGGGCCTGGCCTGGTGCCAGGCCTTTCGCCTCTCCGCCATCCCCGGTGTCAGCGAACTGCTGGGCAGCCTGCGTACCGGCCTCGACGCCGCGGCCGATGCACGCTTCGAGCGGGCCTTTGCGGCGATCGATGCCGCGGAGAGCGACGCCATCGATTTCAAGATGGACCTGCGGCGCAACATCCACCTCGGCCTGTGGCACGCCATGATCGCCTGCGAGGATCGCGCCGAGGCCGAAACCCTCCTCGCCGCGCTGGGCGGCATGATGGTGGCGCTGACGAAGAAAATGCCGCTGCTCGGCTGGCGCCTGGTGGCCGATGCCCTGGCCCATATCCAGCTGCGTTGCCTGAGCGAGGCGGCGGCGAGCACGGAGCTCGCGCGCGAGGTGAATGCCGCCTTGTTCACCGCGCTGCGGCAGAACCTGCCGCGCGAACTCTCGGAGCCGATGTTTGTCCATGCCAATCAGGTGGTGCTGGCCTGGCAGCAGGCGCGGCGCGCGGGCTTGAGCTAGCGCGATGTTTCCGCCGTGGCGGCGGTGTAGACGATGCGCGCCGCGACGGCATCTTCCACGGCCTGGCCGAGGGCCTTGAAGATCACGGTGGCGCCGGGCGGAACCTTGACCTCGCCCGCCAGCACTTCGCCGATCTCGCAGTACACCTTGGCGCCGGAAAGCATCACGTCGCCCGACTCGTTTTCGGCGGCGTGGCGGTTGTCGGCAATCACACAGTTCGCCATGGCCTCGTCGTCGAGTTCGCGCCAGGTCGGGCGCGGCGCGCCGACCGCATGCACCAGGGCGCCCGGCTTGAGCCAGCGACCCAGCAGCACCGGCGTGCTGGCATTGGTCACGGTGACCACGATGTCGGCCTCGCGCACCGCCGCTTCGGCGCTCGGGCTGGCATTGCCGCCGATGTCGGCGGCGCAGCGCTCGGCATTCGCTGCGGTGGGGCTCCAGACGCGGATGTCGCGCAAGGGCACCACGGCCGCCAGAGCCAGTGCGTGGCTGCGCGCCAGGGCGCCGGAGCCGAGTATGGCCAGGCGCTTCGGACTGGCGTCGCGCAGCGCGCGCGTCGCCACGGCCGATACGGCGGCCGTGCGCAATTCGGTGAGCCAGGTGGCGTCCATCACCGCCAGCGGCACGCCGGTGGCCGGGTCGAGCAGCAGCAGGGTGGCGATCATGGTCGGCAGGCCGCGCGCGGTATTGCCCGGCACCTGGGTGATCAGTTTGGTCGCCAAAGCATCGCCGACCAGCGCCGGCTTGACGAACAACAGGCTGCCCGGTTCGGCAAGCTCGAAGACGGTGCGCAGTGGTTGCGTTACGCGCCCGGCGGAAAGCTCGATCAGCGCCCGTTCGATGGCCGGCAGCAACTCGTCCAGCGAAAGCAGGCGGCGGACGGCGTCGTTATCGAGCAAAAGCGGGGAGGTGGGCATGTTTTTCCGTGGCTGTCCGGTGGTTTTTGCGGTGTCTCATCCTACCTCGGGCAGGCCGGATGGATTAGGATGGTGACCTTGCAATTGATGCCGGAGAAGCACATGAAAAAGCTGTCCCTCGTACTCACCGCAGAGCTTGAAATTCCCGACGACTGGGAACTCGTCGAACACCCTTCCGGCATCTGGGTGCTCAAGGTCGGCGATCGCTTCGTCGATTTCGACATCACGCCCCTGGTCACCGATTCCACCGCCGTGGATGCCACCTGGAGCGACGAGGACGAGGTCTTCACCGGCGAGATCCTCGACATGGTGACGGGGCTCGATTCACAGATGGAGATCAATTACCTGCAGTAGCCGTCCGGCGCGATTCAGCGCGCGATGCTGATGGTCAGCGGTTCCTGTTCGCTGGCCGCCAGCGAGGCGCCGAGGCCCACCAGCACGCGGCCGGCGATCACCAGGTCTTCCCGGCGCAGGAGCAATTCCTGACTGTTTTGCAGGCGCACGAAGGTGCCGTTGCTGGAATGGTCTTCGATGACGATCTTCTGTTTGCGCAGGATCACGCTGGCATGGTGGCGCGATGCCGTCGCCACATCCACCACCACTGCATTGTTCTTGTCGCGGCCGATGCCGATTTCCGGATGGGCCTCGTCAACCATCCAGGTCTGGCCACGATAGGTGATTTCCGCTGCACGGCCGGCCGCGTCGGCCGCTGCCGAGTTGTCCGATAGCAGGGTCTGGCCCTGGTCCTGCTGCCACAGTGCCTCGATGATCGTGACCTTGCCCTTGCGGCCCTTGACCGACGTCGAATACAGCTTGCGACAGGTCGCCCTGAGGTAGCCGGGCAGGGCGTCGAAGGTTTCGCTCGACGTCAGGATCTGCTCCGGCGAGGCGAGCCCCGTGAGGCGCGCCGCGAGGTTGACCGTGTCGCCGAAGCAGTCGCCCTCGGCCTCGATCACCGGGCCGTAGTGCAGCCCGATCCTGAGCTTGATGCCGGCCTTGGCGCCGGCCAGGTCGGCAAAGCGCGATTGCATGGCGTTCGCCGCCTGTATTGCCTGTCCGGCCGAGGCGAACACGGCCATTACCTCGTCGCCGATGGTCTTGACGACCCGGCCACCGTAGGACGCGGTGGTGTTCTTCAGGCTTTCGACACAATCAACCACCGCCGCCATGGCCACGGTGTCGCCGCTTTCTTCATAAAGCCCGGTGCTGCCGGCAATGTCGGCGAAAAGGATTGCGCGCAAGGTATCCATCGGGCTCCCTGAGTCGGACAGGACAAGCCAGATTGTAGGGCGGCAACGGCGGGTAAGCCAAGCCTTTACGCACTGCCTGGATGATCGCGCGACGGTTTCGCACTACTATTCCGCCATGGATCTTCTGACTCACGCCGTGATGGGCGCTTCTTTTGCCGCCGCTGCGGCTTCGCTGCGCACCAGAGGGCAAGAGTCGGCGCTAGCGGTACGGCGTGCCGCCGCTGGCGTTGGCGCCCTGGCGGGCCTGTTGCCCGATATCGATACCCTGATCCAGAGCGGGCAGGACGCGCTGCTGGTGCTCGATTACCACCGCCATTTCACCCATGCGCTGGCCTTCGTGCCGCTCGGCGCGCTGGTCGCGGCGCTGCTGCTGTGGCCGCTGTTGCGCCGCCGCCTCGGGTTCGGCCTGCTCTATCTCTGCTGCCTTGCCGGCTACCTGCCGCATCCCTTGCTCGACGCCTGCACCAGTTACGGCACCCACCTCTGGCTGCCTTTCTCGCAGGAGAAGGTGGCCTGGAACCTGATCGCCGTGGTCGATCCCGTGTTTACCCTGCTGCTGGCGGTGCCGCTGTGGTTCTACCTGCGGCGGCCGCAATCCCGCGCCGTGGCCTGGGGGCTGGCATTGGGTCTGGCCTACTTCGGCGCCAGCTTCGTTCAGCAGCAGCGCGGCGAAGCCGCGGCGCTGGCGCTGGCGCAGACGCGCGGCCATCAGCCCGGCCAACTCTCGGTGAAGCCTTCGATGGCCAACCTGCTGCTGTGGCGTTCGCTGTACGTGCATGACGGTCGCGTCCAGGTCGATGCCTTCCACATCGGCAGCACGGTGCGCCATTACCCGGGCGAGTCGGCGCCGCTGATCGATGCACCGGCCACGCAGCGCCTTGCCGGCGGCAAGGCCGGGCGCTTGCGCGACATCGAGCGCTTCCGCGTGTTTTCCGACGGCTTCGTGGTCGAGGACAGCCGCCGCCCCGGTTTCGTCGGCGACGCGCGCTACGCCATGCTGCCGACGCGGGTCGCGCCGATCTGGGGCCTGGAGTGGCGCGATGCCGGGGCGCCGACGGCCTTCGTCAGCCGCCACGACTTCACGCCTGCCATGCGCGGCGAATTTTTCGCCATGCTGCTGGGCCGCGAATTGCCCATGGCGCTGCCTGCGGCGCGATAATCGGCACCGATGCTCGCCTACATCATCCGCCGCCTGCTGTACGCGATCCCGATCCTGATCGGTGTGAACCTGCTCACCTTTGCCCTGTTCTTCGTCGTCAATACCCCCGACGACATGGCGCGCATGCAACTCGGCGTCAAGCGCGTGACGCCCGAGGCGATCGAAAAATGGAAGGTCGAGCGCGGTTACGACAAACCCTTGCTGTGGAACGCCAAGGGTTCGGGCAGCGCTGTGGTTACCGACACCATCCTGTTCAGCAAGTCGGTGCGCATGTTCGTCGGCGATTTCGGTCGCGCCGACGACGGCCGCGACATCGCCCGCGAAATCACCTCGCGCATGGGGCCGAGCCTCGCCATTGCGGTGCCGACTTTCATCCTCGGCCTGTTCGTGGCGATTTCCTTTGCCCTGCTGCTGGTCTTTTTCCGCGCCACGGCGCTGGATTTCGCCGGCGTGGTGCTGTGTGTGGCGCTGATGTCGATCTCCGGCCTGTTCTACATCATCGGCGGCCAGTGGCTGGTGTCCAAGGTCTGGCATCTGGTGCCGATCTCGGGCTATGGCGCGGGCATCGAGGCTGGCAAGTTCCTGATCCTGCCGGTGATCATCGGCGTCTTCGGCGGCATCGGTGGCTCGACGCGCTGGTACCGCACCATCTTCCTCGAAGAGATCACCCGCGATTACGTGCGCACGGCGCGCGCCAAGGGCCTGCCCGAGCGCGTGGTGCTGTTCCGCCATGTGCTGAGGAACGCGCTGATCCCCATCCTCACCGGCGTGGTGGTGGTGATCCCGACGCTGTTCATGGGCAGCCTGCTGACCGAGTCCTTCTTCGGCATCCCGGGCCTGGGCAGCTACACCATCGATGCCATCAACGCCCAGGACTTCGCTGTGGTGCGCTCGATGGTCTTCATCGGTTCGGTGCTTTACATCGTCGGCCTGCTGGCGACCGATATTTCCTACACCATCGCCGATCCGAGGGTGCGCCTGCAATGAGTTTCCAGGTCGTCGTGCTCTGGTCGGATGCGCTGCTGTTCTTGCTGATCGTGGCCATTGGCGCCCTGGTGCTCTGGGCGCGGCGCGAGGACAACCTGCGTGCGGCCTGGGGCCGGGTGCTCAGGGATGGTGTGGCGATGTCGGCGGCGACGGTGCTGGCGGCGTTCGTCATCATCGGCCTGCTCGATTCGCTGCATTACCGCGCGCGCCTGGATTCGAAGCCCGGCGAACCGGTGCGCTATGCCGTCGAGGTGACCTCGGCGCTTGACGCGCTGCTCTCCGGCCTTCGCCTGCGTGGCGAAAAGACCTATTCCGCGCCGCTGGCGACGCATCTGTACGCCAAGGAATCGATCGGCGATGCGGCGAGCCGCGATTTTCCGCGCCTCAAGCATGGCGGCGCACATCTGGGTGCGGATCTCGATGCGCACGGCAGCGACATTGCCAAGCGCGTGCTGCTCGGGGCCGCCATCGGCTTGGCGCTCTGGTGGTTGCTGCGCTTCTTGCTGCAGCGGGCGCGACGGCCCGGCGGCATCGCCGTCGACGCCGTGCTCCATACCCTGCTGCCGATCCTGCTGCTGGGCGGCGCGATGACGGCGCTGGCGGGTGGCTATCACGTCTTCGGCACCGACAAGGTCGGCCAGGACGTGCTCTACCTGTCGCTCAAGAGCATACGCACGGGCCTCCTGATCGGCACTCTGACCACGCTGGTGATGCTGCCGCTGGCGGTGTTGCTTGGGATACTGGCCGGCTATGTCGGCGGCTGGGTCGATGACCTGATCCAGTACCTCTACACCACCTTGAGTTCGATTCCCGGCGTGCTGCTGATCGCCGCCGCGGTACTGATGATGCAGGTGATCATCGATACCCATCCGGAATGGTTCGCCACCTCGGCCGAGCGTGCCGATGCGCGCCTGCTGGCGCTGTGCCTGATCCTCGGCATGACCAGCTGGACCGGCGTGGCGCGCCTGCTGCGCGGCGAGACGCTGAAGCTGCGCGAGCTTGAATTCGTCCAGGCGGCGCAGGCCTTCGGTGTCGGCCGCTTCGCCATCATGGGCCGCCACATCCTGCCCAACCTGATGCACATCGTGCTGATCGCGCTGGTGATGGATTTCTCCGGCCTGGTGCTGGCCGAGGCCGTGCTGTCCTACGTCGGCGTCGGCGTTGATCCGAGCACGATCTCGTTCGGCACCATGATCAACACGGCGCGCATGGAACTGGCGCGCGAACCCATGGTCTGGTGGTCGC